>DATLZJ010000377.1:0-6675 GCA_035574055.1 Caldilineaceae bacterium | reverse complement strand
GGAGGACGAGCCGGTGACGGCGATGGCGCTCCAGCCCACCGGCGACAATACGCTCCTCGCAGCCGCCGCCGGTGGGCTATATCGCTGGGATGGGATGGCCGGCCAATGGCACAGGGAGGGCGAGACGCCCGGCGGCTTGGTCGCGCTGGAGGCGACCGGCGACATCCTGGCCGGCGTGGATGCAGAGGCGCGGCTCTGGCTGCGCGACGCCCCCGGCAGCGCCTGGCGCACGTTGACCGGGCCGTGGGCGGGCCAGGCGGTGTTGCGCGTCCTGCTGGGCAACACCGCCGCGGATGGAGCGTCTGAGCCGGCGCTGACCGTATTGACCGCGCGCCCCACCGAGCAAGGCCACTATGCCATGACCGTCTGGCAGCGCAGCGGCGACTGGCGCGAACTGGCCGCGCTGGCTGCCGATATTCCCGCCGCGCTGGCGCTTTGGCCCCAGGGCCGCGACCTTTTTCTGGCCTTGCAGCATCGCGTGGTGCGCCTCTTTACCGACCCCGCCTCCGGCGACCTGGCCGTCGCCCAATATTTCTTCGCCGAGGGCGAGCAGGTGACGGCCCTGGCCTGTGGTACAGCGAGGCTGTGGGCAGCGACGACTGCCGCTCTCTACCGCGGGGACGCAACAGGCGCTCAGTGGACCCTGGTGGGCGCGCTGCCGGGCGGCGCGCCGGTGATAGCGCTCACGGAGGAGGCAGGAAGACTGACCGCGGTGACGCTTGGCGGCGGCTGCTGGCGGGCAGAGGTCGCCGATGAATAGAGATAGCCGGTGAACCGACCGGTGGAAAAAACAGACGGCAAGAAGATAGACTGTAGGAACAAGACAATGGCCGAGACCTTTGTGCAGACCGTTCAAGGCTTTGAGCTATTCGGCCTGCGCAATGAGCAGATCGAGCTGGCGGTGTTGCCCGACTTGGGCGCCAAGCTCGTTAGCCTGCGCAACCGGCGCAGCGGCCGCGAATGGCTGTGGACGCCGCCCCACGGCGCCCACTTCCGCGCCGTCCCCTATGGCGCGCCCTTTACCGACAGCAGCCTGGTGGGCGCGGACGAATGTCTGCCCACCATCGCCCCCTGCACCTGGCGCGGTGTGGAGCTGCCCGACCATGGCGAGGTCTGGTCCGTCGCCTGGGACTTGGACCGGCTGGCCTTCGCCCACGGTCGCATCGTGACCCGCACCCGCTTGCAGCGCACTCCCTTTTGGGTAGAACGCGCCATTGAGCTGGCAGACAACGTGGTCAGCGTGGAGTATGCGCTGCGCAATCTGGAGGCGACGCCCCATGAGTTCATGTGGGCCTTCCATCCGCTGCTCGCGCCCGTCCAGGGCGACCGTCTGCTGCTGCCCCCCGATTGCCGCTGGGTGCGTTGTGATGAAGCGATCAACTGCCCCTTGGGCCGGCGAGGCGACCTCTTGCGCTGGCCCCTGCCGCAAGAGGACATCGTCCTCGATCGGCTCGACTTGGGGCGCACGGGCGCGGCGGTCAAGCTCTTCACCGAACCGCTGACCACCGGCTTCGCCGCCGTTCACAACGACCTCACCGGCGATGAATTGCGCTTCGAGTTCGACACACGCCCGATTGACACGGTAGGCATCTGGATCAACCAGGGCGGTTGGAACGGCTATCGCCACCTTGCGGTGGAGCCGGGCATCGGCGCGCCGGACCCGCTGGATGTAGCTGTCCAGGAGTGGAAGCGCTTTGCCGTGGCTCTGCCGGGGGAGACGTTCCGCTGGCGCTTTCACATCGTCCTCAATTCTTGAGCGGATGCCGGCGACGGGCGTAGGCAAACGGTCCGGCTTGGGTCCGGCCTCGGTCTGAAACGATTTGCCTAACTGCCAAAGGTCTGTTACCATGGGGCGCGTATGCACCACACAGCGCAACTCCGGTCGGTGCTCGCCCGCATCTGCATCGCCGGCTTCCTGGTGTTTTTACTATCCCTTACCCCCTCCATCGCCTTTGCCCAGGGCGAAGGTCTGCCGGAGGCAGGCCAGGCCGTGGCTGCGGCCATCAACCAAGCCCGCGCCGACGCCGGTCTACCTCCCCTCGCGATCCACCCCCTCTTGAACCAGGCCGCCCAGGATCATGTCAATGATATGATCAATAATTATGTCTACGGCCACTATGGCAGCGACGGCTCCAACGTCCATACCCGCGTGGCGCGCACCGGCTATTCCAGCTCGCCCTGGGTGAGCGAGAACTGGGTTTCGTCGCACTCGGTGGATGGGGCGATGAGCTGGTGGATGAACGACTATATCCACCGGGTCAACATCCTCAACGGCAACTGGGTGGAGATGGGCGTGGGCGTGGGTTCGCGCGGGGGTGAGATGATCTTTGTGACTGTCTTCTCCGGCAAGACGAGCGACGGCCAGGTTGCTGCCGAACCGCAGGCCCCGGTTGCCGAGGCGGCCCAGGCCCCTGCCAAACAGCCTGCTCCACAGCAGTTGACGGTCCCGCCCGAAGGCATGGAGTACACCATCCGGCCCGGCGATACCCTGATGGGCATTGCCTTCCGCTATGGCATTGACTGGAAGGAGATCGCCATCGCCAACAACCTGGGCGAAGACTCGCTCCTCCAGATCGGCCAGGTGATCCGCCTGCCCGGCGCAAGCGCGGCCGGCAACGCGCAGGCAGCCTCCGCTGCCCCTGTCGCGCCGGTCGAGACGACCCCCTACACCGTGCGCGCCGGCGACACCCTCTTTAGCATCGCCGCTCGTTATGGGGTGACGTGGCAGGAAGTGGCCGCCGTCAATGGCTTCGGCGAGCATTCACTGCTCCAGATCGGCCAGGAGATCAAGGTGCCCAAGAAGGTAGTCGCTGCCCAGGGGCCACAACCGGGCACAGGCACGGGCGGCCCCATTGCTGCCGAGATCGCCCAGCCGGCCGCGGCGCCCCCTGCCGGGCCGCCCGGCGTCTACGATGTGCTTTACACGGTGGGCGAGGGCGATACGATCATCAGCATTGCGCTGGCGCACAAGCTCGACTGGCAAGCGCTCTTGGCGCTCAACAACATGACCGAGGAGTCCATCCTCCGGCCTGGACAGACGCTGCGCCTCCGTTAATGCGCCTCCGTTAATGCGCCTCCGTTAAAGAGTTGACAAGCCCACGCCCCTGGGCTATGATTTGCCGACAAATTCTATACGACGCTCTTATCCAGAGAGGTGGAGGGACCGGCCCGATGAAGCCTCGGCAACCCGGCAATGGATGGCAAGGACGCCGGCCATCGCTAGGGTGCCAACTCCGGCAGACACGTTCTGGAAGATGAGAGACGGGGATGGGCGCGCCTGTCCAGTCGCAAACGCCAACCCTCTCATCTACCCGATGAGAGGCTTTTTTTTGTCATGCTCATTGCGTACACGCGCACTTGTCAAACCAATTCGATTAATCCATACGCCAGTAGAGGAACCGGAGCCTTATGACCACCGAACGCAGCTTTGGCTTTTCAACCCGCCAGCTTCATGCCGGCCAGCAGCCGGACCCTGCCACCGGCAGCCGCGCCCTGCCCATCTACCAGACCACCAGCTACCAGTTCCGCAGCACCGAGCACGCCGCCAACCTCTTTTCGCTGAAGGAGTTGGGCAACATCTACACCCGCATTATGAACCCCACCACCGATGTGCTGGAGCAGCGGGTGGCGAATCTGGAGGGAGGCGCTGCCGGGCTGGCGGCCAGCAGCGGCCACGCGGCCCAGGCAATGGCGATTCTGACCCTTTGCGGCGCGGGAGACCATATTGTCAGCAGCAGCCGGCTCTACGGCGGCACCTTCAACCAGTTCAACTATACCTTCCCCCGGCTGGGCATTGAGGTCACCTTTGTGGACCCCTCCGACCCCAGCAACTTCGAGAAGGCCATCCGGCCCAACACCAAGATTTTGTACGGCGAGACGCTGGGCAACCCGGACATCTCTGTCTTTCCCTTTGAGGAGGTGTCGGCCCTCAGCCAGGCCTACAATATCCCCATCATGATTGACAACACCTTTGCCACGCCCTACCTCTGCCGGCCCATCGAGTGGGGCGCGCATATTGTCGTCCATAGCACAACCAAATTCCTGGGCGGCCACGGCACCTCCATCGGCGGCCTGATCGTGGACGGCAACAACTTTGACTGGAAGAGCGGGCGCTTCCCCAACTTCACCACGCCCGATCCCTCCTACCACGGGCTGGTCTATGCCGATCTGCCGCTGCCGCCCTTCATCATCAAGGCGCGCGTCCAAATTCTGCGCGACATCGGCGCTTGCCAGGCGCCCATGAATAGCTGGCTGACCCTGCAAGGCATCGAGACCTTGAGCATACGTATGGACCGCCATATGGCGAATACAGAAGCCGTCGCCCGCTTCTTGGACGACCACCCGGCGGTCGAGTGGGTGATGCACCCCTGCCTGCCCAGCCACCCCGACCACGAGCGGGCCAAGAAATACCTGCCCAAGGGCGCGGGCGCGGTGCTCGGCTTTGGCATCAAAGGCGGCGTGGAAGCCGGTCGCAAGTTCATTGATAACCTTAAGCTCTTTAGCCACCTGGCGAACGTCGGCGACGCCAAAAGCCTCGCCATCCATCCCGCCAGCACGACCCACAGCCAGCTAACCGCCGAAGAGATGGCGACCGCAGGCGTCACGCCGGACTTTGTGCGCCTGAGCGTCGGGCTGGAGGACATCGAGGACATCCTCTGGGACTTGGACCAGGCATTGGCGGCAGCGACCAAATAGAAACAGCGAGCGTGGACGAGGCGACTGGATAGATACACTGTCGCCTCCAGCATCCGTCAGGCGCAGAGCGAGGTTCTTTTGCGATGAATCACGAACACTCAGTTGGGATCACCCAAACGCACTATTTCACCTTTGCCCACGACGAGCCGATGCGGCTGGAAAGTGGGACAACGCTGGGGCCGGTGACCCTCGCCTATGAGACCTATGGGCGGCTCAACGCCGACCGGAGCAACGCGATCCTCATCCTCCATGCTCTGAGCGGCAGCGCCCACGCGGCCGGCTACCACAGCCCCAACGACCCCAAACCGGGTTGGTGGGATGAGTGCATTGGCCCCGGCAAGGCGTTCGACACCAATCGCTTCTTTGTCATCTGCAGCAACGTCATCGGAAGCTGTTACGGCTCAACCGGCCCCTCCAGCATCAACCCGGCCACGGGCCGGCCCTATGGCCTGAGCTTTCCGGTTGTGACCATCGGCGATATGGTGCGCGCCCAGGTCAAGCTGATTGACCATTTGGGCATTGACAAACTGCTCTGTGTGGCGGGCGGCTCCATGGGCGGGATGCAGGTGTTGGAGTGGGCCGCGCGCCACCCGCACCGCATCAAGGCCGCCATCCCGCTCGCCACGACCGCACACCATAGCCCGATGCTCATCGCCTTCAGCGAGGTAGGCCGCCAGGCCATCTACGCCGACCCCAACTGGAACAACGGCGACTATTACGACACCGGCAAAAAGCCCGACGCCGGGCTGGCCGTGGCGCGCATGGTGGGCCATATCACCTACCTCAGCGAAGAGTCCATGCACAAGAAGTTTGGCCGGCGGCTGCGCAGCCTCGAACGCTACGGCTACGAGTTCGAGACCGAATTTGAGATCGAGAGCTATCTCAAGTACAACGGCAATAGCTTCACCCGCCGCTTCGACGCCAATAGCTACCTGTACATCACCAAGGCGATGGATTACTTCGACCTGAGCCAGCCCAGCGGCTCGCTGGCGGCCTCCTTCGCCGAGGCCGAGCAGGTCAAGTTCCTGGTGGTCAGCTTCACCAGCGACTGGCTCTATCCCAGCTACCACAGCAAAGAGTTGGTCAGCGCGCTGATGGCGGTAGGGGCCGACGTGACCTACCTGGACATCCAGAGCACCTGGGGCCATGACGCCTTCCTGCTGGAAGTGGACACCATGACCAAGCTGCTGCGTAGTTTTTTGGACCGGCTGGTGCGCGAGGAGAAGGTGGCGCCCCCTGCGCCGCCCGCGCTGGGGGCCGGCGCAGGTCCCCATGTCGCCGCGCCGGCTGCCGGAACAGAGCCGGACGCACGCCCCGCAGCAGAAAAGGTGGCTGCGTGACCGCGACGCCTGCGCCGACCTCTGTCCAGACGGCGACCGCCAACCCGGCATTACGCCCAGACCTTCAAGTCATCGCCGACCTGATCCCGAGCGGCGCGCGGGTGCTGGACCTGGGCTGCGGCGATGGTGAGCTGCTGGAGTATCTGGTCAGCCAAAAACAGGTGCGCGGGCGGGGCGTGGAGATCAGCGAAGAAGGGGTGCTGGCCTGCGTGCGCAAAGGGTTGAGCGTGCGCCAGGGCAATCTGGAGGAAGGGCTGGCCGATTACCCCACGGCCAGCATGGACGTGGTGGTGCTCAGCCAAACGCTGCCCTTCCTCGACAACCCGACCATGGTCTTGCAGGAGATGCTGCGCGTCGGCAAATCGGCGATTGTCAGCTTCTCCAACTGGGGCTACTGGCGCTGCCGCTTGGAGCTGCTGTTGACCGGTCGCATCCCCAAGGCCGTTGACCTGCCGCAGGAGTGGTATGAGGTGCCCCGCTGGCAGCCCTTTACCGTCACCGACTTTGCCGCCTTTTGCCGCAAGATCGGTGTGCGCATCCGCCAGGAAGTTTACCTGGCACGCGGGCGGCGAGTTCAGGTGCGCCGTTACAAGAACCTGCTGGCGACCACCGCCGTCTTCGCACTGGAGCGGGACGGCCT
>DATLZJ010000376.1:0-10827 GCA_035574055.1 Caldilineaceae bacterium | reverse complement strand
GTCACCGTGCGCAGCGACGATGGTCAGGTGCTGGCCGAAGGCAAGGACCTCCACATGTCCGCCGATACACCCATCGCCCGGCTGACTCGCCGCGGCGACCGCATCGAGCGGGAGGACATCTGGCCCACAGACGCCGATCTTGGCCGTTTGGTCATCCTGCCGGGAGGCGAGGTCGGTACGCTAAAAGCGTGGTGGCACGCCGGCGACCACTCCGAATGGCGCTGGCAGATCGAGCTTTACAATCACCGCTAGCTCAAAGCCATCCCACTCCCTCGCCCTCCACAAAGACCGGAGCAACCAGGCTGCGCCTGTGAACCCCTGGCGCAGCCTCTATTTTCCGCCCTGCTCAACCATGGCCCCGCCATGAGTCCGCCGCAGCCACTTTGCTAATTGCCTTGCACCAAGTAAAATCTCCGGTACAAGGAGGGAACCCGGTCATGGCCGGCTGCCGGCCCCAGCCGGCAAACCCTTACCCCACGCCCACCGTTCGACCGTCACACCGATACGAGCAACAGAAAATGCAGCGGAAAGGACGTTTCGATGACCATTTCCCCTGATCTACGGTTTGCCTTTGATGTCCAGGGATACTTGCACCTGCGCGGCGCGCTCACGCCGGACGAAGTGCGCGAGTACACGCGATGGATGGACGAGAGCGAAGGGACCGATCTGCCGGCGCTCAACGCCGACAACCCGGAAGGCATGCGCCACCAGTTGAACCGCCCGGTCTCGCGCATCATTGATGCCGATGTGCGCTTTGCCCGTTTTCTGGACCATCCCGTCGTCCAACCCTTCCTGCGCGAGTTTCTTGGCCCAGACTACCGGCATATTGACAATGACCTCTACTACACCTACCCCGGTTATGCAGGCGGGCGCTGGCACCGGGGCGTGCCGGCGGAGCCGACGGGCCACGTCGTCAACGGCGAATTTGTCTGCCCGATGGTCAAAGTCTTCTATTGCATGACCGATGTCGGGCCGGGCGAGGGGGAATTCGTTGTGATCCCCGGCTCCCATCGCGCCCAGCTTTCCATCGAGACGAAGGAGCGGGTCGATCTGCCGGCGCAGTATATCTTCGACGATGTGAAGGCGGGCGACGTGATCATCTTCAACGAGGGGCTGTTGCACAATGGGCGGCCCAACCCTTCCCAGAAGACGCGCAAGACCATCATCGTCAACTTTGGCAGGCGTGACGCGCGCGTCTGGCCGGGCTACAAACCGGCAGCCAAAACCCTGGAGCAAGTGAGCGAAGCGCAGCGGGCCATCCTGACCAACCGCCCCGGCTATTGGTTGGACCCTGAATAGTTCCCAGCGGTCGCGGGCGCGACCGGTAGCCTGTTTAGGAAACTCGCGCATATCCAAGACTCTCGCAGCGGCAAAGGGGGCCAGGATGACGCAGGTCCAAAACGAGTGGCGCATCACATCCAAGTCGCTCCGGTGCCGGGTTTGGCTCGACGAGGGCCAGCTCCTGTGGGCGCTGGACAGCGCCGGTGGGCGCCCGGTGGTTGCACCCTCGCCCATGCCCACCCTGTCGCTTCAGGCAGACCCCATTCGCTGGACTGACCTGGTGGAGGTGCAAGAGACGCAAGAGCCAGGGGATATCCGGCTACTCCAAGTGCATATCGCCAGTCAAGACCGGCGACTCCTGGCAACCTGGTCTTTTCAGCTCTTCCCCGACCAGCCCTTCGTGCGGCTGTGGGGCGCGGTCCGCAATACCGGCGGCCAGGCCGCGCTGCTTGAGGAGGGGGAGATGCTGAGGCTGGCTCTGCCTGCGCCTGAACCGCTCATCCTCTTCCATGTCGAGCAGTTTAGTTGGGTTTACCGGCGGAACTTCTTCAGCCAGCACCAAGTGCGGCTGACGCCAGGCCGGGCGGCGACCGAGATCCGCATGGGCGCCTTCCCCTCCCACTTCTGGGGGCCGACCAGTTGCGCCTGGCTGGCCCTGCGCACCGGTCCTGCCGACCGGCCTGAAACGCCCCCGCATACCGGCGAAGGCATCGCCATCGGGATCGAGTTCAACGGCAAGAGCCGGCTTCAGGCCGGCGCGACTGCCGATCGGGTGCAGCTATCCAGCCGCATAGATGAGCTGCATCACCGGCTCGCCCCAGGTGAGACCTTTCAGGTCCCTGCCTACTTCTTGGGGCTATTCGCGGGGGATTGGGATGAGGCCGGTTATGTGACTCAACGCTTTGCCGAGCGCTATGTCCATCCGCCGCCGCCGGATGAGCGGTTCCCCTGGGTCGAATACAACTCCTGGGGCTATGGGCAGGAGATCCATGAAGCGCAGCAGCTCGAGGCCGTTGAACGCTGTGCGCGTATGGGGGTGGAAGCGGTCGTATTGGACCTGGGCTGGGCCAGCCAAATCGGCGACTGGCGCGCCCACCCGGAGAAGTTCCCCCGTGGTCTGGCCCCCATCGCCGAGCGCGCCCATCAACTTGGCCTCAAGTTCGGCGTTCACATGGCCCTGGCGCAGGCAGCCCCCACCGCGCCCGTGGCCCAAGAACACCCGGACTGGCTCATCCACACCGGCAATGACTACTTTGGCGCCGGCCCTCTCTGTCTGGGACACCGCCCCTGCCGCGACTGGCTCATCGAGCAGATTGTACGTGTGCTCGACGACTATGACGTGGACTACATCGTCCAAGACGGCGAGGACATGGTTAAGCTATGCCACCAGCAGACCCACACCCATGCCCCCGGCGACAGCAACTATGCCAATTCGACCACGGGGCTGGATGAGGTCATCGAGACCGTTCGCCGCTTGCGCCCTCACGTTGTCTGGGAGAATTGCGAGGATGGCGGGTGCATGTTGACCTATAAAATGGCGCGCCTCTACCATACCAGCATCACGGTTGACAACATTGCGACCTACGCCACACGCCAGGGCGTCTATGGGGCCTCCTATCCCTTCTCCCCGCGCTATAGCTCTCGCTATATGCAGGATGCCCCCACCCCCTACACCCTGCGCAGCGCCATCTTCGGCGGCCCGCTCATCCTCATGCAACGGGTGACTGAATGGACGGACGAGCAGATGGCCCAGACCCAAGAGGCCATCCGCCAGTATAAAACGCTGCGCAATCTGATTCGCTCGGCCAAGATCATCCATCTCTTGCCGCCGCGCAACACCCTCCAAGGTCTAGGCTGGGGATGGGATGCGATCCAAGCCGTGTCGCCGGACCAAGCGCAAAGTGTGGTGATGGTCTATCGCGCCCAGGGCGAAACGCTAGGCAAGACCATCTATCCGAGGGGTCTCAAGCCGGACGCCCGCTACCGGGTGCAGATGGTGGATGCCGGCCGGCAGCTCGAGCTGTCGGGCAACCGGTTGATGGAGGAGGGCGTTTCGCTGGAACTGCCTGAGCTTTCGGCTGAGATCATCCAGATCGAGCAAGTCGCATAGGAACATCGGGGGTCGGCCACTCTCCCCACCGGCCTCCAGCGTAGGACAAGTTCAGTAGAGACGTGAGTAGAGACGTTGTAGGATCAGCGTAATCAGGCGCTACGCACCCAATTGGAACCAAAGGAGGCGAACATGACTGTGGATCGCTCTAAGCCCACCTGCTCTCGGCGAGCGGTGTTGAAATGGATGGGGCTGACCTCGTCTGCGGCGCTCCTGGCAGCCTGCACCCCAGCCGCGCCCCAGACGCAGACGGGCGAGTCCCCGGCAGAGGGCGCGCCGGCAGGCGAAGGCGCTTTGGCCGGAACCCTATCTGTCTTGACCTGTTGCTACACCCCGCCGGAGGTGGAGCTGCGGGAGGCTTTCAACGCCAAGTTCGCCGAAGAATATCCCGGCGCGACCGTCGAGATGGAGCTGCTGCCCGCGGGCCAGAACTACTTCGAGAAGCTCCAAACGCTCTTTGCGGCCAATACCGCCCCGGACCTCTTTGACATGTGGGAAGGCTATATCCAACCCTATGCCGCCAACGGGGCGCTGCTGAACATGGACCCGTTTCTGGAGGCCGACGGCGAAATCAGCAAAGAGGACCTGTTGCCTGCCGCCGTCGAGGCCGCCAGTTGGCAGGGCAGCATCTATGCACTCTCCATTGGCTTTATGCCCGGCCCCATCTCGATCTACTTCAACACCGCCCACTTCGACGCAGCCGGCGTGGAGTACCCCAGCGCCGAGTGGACTTGGGATCAGATGCGCGAGGCGGCGCGCGCCCTGACGGCAGATACCAACAGCGACGGCGTTCCCGATCAGTGGGGCCTGGCTTTTGAGCTTTGGTTTGTGCCCTGGCTCTACTGGATCTGGTCCAATGGCGGCGATGTCTTCAACGAGGAAGAGACCCGGTGTATCCTGACGGAGCCGCCCGCGGTCGAGGCGATTCAATATTGGGCCGATCTGGTCTTGGAGGAAGTGGCGCTCCCCCCCTCCATGGCCCAATCCATGCAGGGCACCCTCAACGCCTTCCAGACCGGCGCGGTCTCCATGTATCTGGGCAACACCTGGGATGTGGCGACCCTGAAGGAAGCGCAGGACCTGCCCTGGAAGGCCGTCCTCTCGCCCAAGGCCAACAACGGAAACCGCATCTGGTATGAGCATTTCTGGTGTTGGGCCATCTCGACCCAGAGCCAGAAGCAAGAGCTGGCCTGGCAATACGCCCGCGATTTCGTGCTGGAACGAGTCATTGACCCGGCCACGCCCACCATCCCGCCCTTGCAGCAATTGCTCGACACCTTTGATACGCCCACCAATCGGGAGCTGGGCTACACGCCGCTTATCTCATTGGCAACGGAGCCGGACCAGTTCCGCATCCCAGGCTCCGGCGCCAAATGGGACAAGATCAGCGGGATCATCCAGGCCGAGCTGGACCTCGTCTTCCTGGGGGAACAGACTGCCGCCCAGGCGGCGGAAAACGCGTGCCCCAAGGTGGATGAGGAGCTGGCCCGCGCCTAGATCAGCGCCTGCGGGTGGTCTGGGCGCCCAGACCACCCGCAAGGACCCAGGAGGTTCGACGGTGGCATTCGGAAGACCGGAGGCAGTTGCCGCGCCCGCGAGGCGCCGCCTCTTTCACATCACCAACCGCAAACGTGAAGCGTTAATGGGGTATCTCTTTTTGAGTCCCTGGCTGCTGGGCTTCTTGATCTTCCTGGCCGGGCCGATGCTGGCGTCGCTTTACCTGAGCATGACCCAATACCAGGTGGTCCGGGCGCCACAGTGGATTGGTCTAGCCAACTATCAGCGCATGTTGGGCGACGAACTCTTCTATCACTCGCTCACCGTCACCGCCAAATACACGGCCGCCAGCGTGCCCTTGGGCATCGTGGTCGCCCTGGGGCTGGCCGTGCTGCTCAACCAGCGCATTGTAGCGCCGGGGCTGTTTCGTGCGATCTTCTACCTGCCCTCGATTATCTCCGGCGTCGCCGTCGCCATTGTCTTTGCCTGGATTTTCAACTTCCGCTTTGGCGTCTTGAACTATCTGCTGTCATGGCTGGCGATCCCGGGGCCAAACTGGTTGGGCAGCCCGCGCTGGGTCCTGTGGGCCTTTGTGCTCATGAGCATTTGGGGGGTGGGTGGCAATGTGGTCATCTTTTTGGCCGCGCTCCAGGGCGTCCCCCGCTCCCTGTATGAAGCCGCCGAGATTGACGGCGCCGGCGGCTGGACACGGTTCTGGTATATTACCCTGCCGCTGATCTCGCCGGCGATCCTCTTTGTCGCCATCATCGGCGTCATCTACAGCTTCCAGACCTTCACCCAGTCTTACATCATGACAGGCGGCGGCCCCGCCAATGCCACCCTATTCTACCTGCTCTATCTCTACAAAAACGCCTTCACCTGGTTTGAGATGGGCTATGCATCCGCGCTGGCCTGGGTCTTGTTCCTGGTGATCCTGGCCTGCACGCTGATGCTTCTCTACTCCTCTAACCGCTGGGTCTATTATGAGGGCGACGCCCAGAGAGGAAGGCAAGCATGAGACAGGCGCTAGTCCGGCGAGTGAGCCTTCGCGAGCTGTTCCGCCAGATGGTAGTCTACATGCTTCTGGTGGTCTTGGGGTCTGCCTTTCTCCTGCCCTTCCTGTGGGCCGTCTCCTCCTCACTGAAGCCGCCTGGCGCCGGTTTCAAATACCCGCCGGAGTTCATCCCGACCGAGTTTGTATGGGGCAACTATGCCCGCGTCTTTGAGATGCTGCCCTTTCTGCTCTTCTTCCGCAACAGCGTGTTTGTCACTGCCCTTTCTCTGCTGGGAGAGTTGTTCTCCGCCTCGCTGGTCGCCTACTCCTTTGCGCGGCTACGCTTTCCAGGGCGGGAGGCGCTCTTTGTGGTGGTGCTGGCGACGATGATGATCCCCTATCCGGTGACCATGGTGCCCACCTTTATCCTCTTCAAGCTGTTGGGGCTGGTCAACACCTACTTCCCGCTGATCCTGCCGCCCTGGTTTGGTCCGGCCTTCTCTATCTTCTTGTTGCGCCAGTTCTTTCTGACCATCAACCGGGAACTGGATGAAGCCGCCAAGGTAGACGGCGCCAGCGAGTTCACCATTTACCGCCGCATCATTCTGCCCCTCTCGAAGCCCGCGCTGGCGACGGTGGCAATCTTTGGTTTTGTCTTTTACTGGAATGACTTCCTGAACCCGCTCATCTACCTAAGCGACAGCAACCTCTACACGCTGGCTTTGGGGGTCAACTATCTACGCTCCTTTCGGGGCGGGGGTGAGCTTTCGATCCAGATGGCCGGGAGCATCCTCTTCGTCGCCCCCTGTATCCTGCTCTTTCTGGTCGCCCAACGCTACATGGTCGAAGGCATTGTCGCCACCGGGCTAAAAGGCTAACCAGGCGACCGAAGCCGCCATCCATCCTGCCTGCGCCACAACCGCTAGAAAGCCGGTCCTGGCCGTGACCTTTCTCTCACGCAGATTCGCTGCCCGGTTTCCCCTGGTCATGGCCGTAAGCGGCTTTCGCTGGCTCTGGCTCGCCACGCTCGTTTCCAGCCTGGGCAACTGGTTTGGGGTGGTGGCGCTTAACATTTATGTCTACGACTTGACCGGCTCGGCCACGGCCATTGCCGGCCTCATGGCGTTCCAGGCCATCCCCGCCTTGGTGCTCAGCCCCGTCACCGGCACGGTCGTTGACCGGCTGCGCCGGCGCCATGTGATGCTCGTCGCCCACTTCATCGCCGGCTTGACCTGGACGCTCATCCCGCTGACAACCACCCTCTGGCAGATCTACCTGCTCGCCGTGCTGGCCCGCTTGACCACCAGCTTCTATCTGCCTGCCGAGCGATCCCTGGTGCCAGACCTGGTGGGCAAGGAGCAAAGCCTGAACGCCAATGCCGCCCTCAGCATGATTTCGACCACCTCCTTTGTCCTGGGGCCGGCGCTGGCCGGGTTGCTGATTGCGAGCTTCGGCGCGGGCACGGCGCTCTGGTTCAACGCGGCCAGCTTCTTTCTGGCGCTCCTTTGCATCCTGCGCATCACCGGAGAGACGCCCCGCACCCACCCCGCTGCTCAAGTGCGCGCCGTCTGGTGGCAGGAGGCGCTGGCCGGCCTGCGCTATGCCGCCGGCCATTCCGCCCTGCGCATCATCCTGCTGACCACCTTTGTCTCGGCCTTTGCCGGCGCCGGGCTGATCGCGGTCGAGCTGGTTTATGTCAAGGATGTGCTCAAGGGCGGCGACCTGGGCTATGGCATCTACTATTCGGTGGCCGGCCTCGGCGGTCTAGTTGCCTCGACCAGCGCCGGCTATGCCGTCCGCCGTTTCACCCTGGCCGGGGCCTACGTCGCCAGCGTTCTGGCGACCGGTCTGCTCTTCTTCCCCTACGCCAACATCCCGATCCTCTGGTTTGTGATCCTGGTCACGGGCTTTCATACGATCCCGTGGGTGATGGGCATGATCCTGGTAGACACGATGTTGCAGCAGTGGGTGGACGATGGGGTGCGCGGCCGGGTCTTTGCCCTGATCCAGGCCCAACGCAGCGCCGGCCAGATTCTGGTGACGGCGATCCTGGCCCCCCTGGTGGACCTGTGGGGGCCTGTGCCCATTATGAACCTTTCCGGCGTTATCTATACCTTGGCCGGTCTATATGCTGTGGCGCGGGTAGGCGTGTTGCGGCAGTCGGAGCAACAGTCAGCGCAGGAGCGTTTCGCTGGGCCGGCGCCGGCCCACGCCGATTGACAACAACCGGGCCACGCACTATAGTACGTTTGCTCCCTCCGCTGGCGTCATCGTCCGCGCCGGCCAGGCCAAACGGATCACCCTATAGCTGCCCCGGCAATCATTTGCTGCGTGGATGAGCTGCGATGATGCGCCCTTATCCTTGTGATGATCCTTGTAACCTATCATCCTTATCACTGCTATCATCCTTATCATTGATCATGCAGAAAGGGTCTGCCTGTGCTGGCGAAGGTCCAGAGCTGCGCCATTATCGGCCTGGAGGCCGAGCTGATTCAGGTCGAGGTGGATATCGCCGCCGGACTGGAAAAGGTGACGCTGGTCGGGTTGCCCGATACAGCGGTGCGGGAAAGCAGTGAGCGGGTGCGAGCCGCGATCAGCAACAGCGGCTTCTTCTTCCCCAACCATCGCATGACCATCAACCTGGCCCCCGCCGACCTGCGCAAGGAGGGGCCGGCCTATGACTTGCCCATCGCGCTGGGCATCCTGGCCGCCAGCCGGCAGGTGCAGGACCCGCTGGAGGATGCATTGGTGCTGGGGGAGTTGAGCCTGGACGGCGGTGTGCGCCATGTCAATGGCGTGCTGCCCATGGCAAACCGGGCCGCGCAGTGCGGCTATCGCCGCCTCTTTGTGCCTGCTGTAGATGCGCGCGAGGCGTCGCTGGTCGAAGGCGTCGAGGTCTATCCGGTGGAGACTTTGGCGGCGCTGGTGCAGCACCTCAATGGCCAGCAATGCATCCCCCGCTATGAGCAACCGCCCCTCCTTGACCCGGCGACGGCGACCTATCCATTTGCCTTCGAGGAGATCAAAGGACAAGAGACGGTCAAGCGGGCCTTGGAGGTCGCCTGCGCCGGCGGGCACAACTGTCTACTCAAGGGGCCGCCCGGCTCCGGCAAGACGCTGCTGGCCCGCGCGCTGCCCTCGATCTTGCCGAGCCTGACTCTAGCCGAGGCGCTAGACGTCACCCGCATCTATTCGGTGGCCGGCGCGCTGCCTCCCGACCAGCCCCTGATCCGCACGCGGCCCTTTCGTGCGCCCCATCACACCATCAGCCATGCCGGTCTGGTCGGCGGCGGCGCCTGGCCGCGCCCCGGCGAGATCAGCCTCGCCCACCGCGGCGTGCTTTTTCTGGATGAATTGCCGGAGTTCGGAACCCGCAATCTAGAGACCCTGCGCCAGCCGCTGGAGGACCGCATCGTCACCATCTCGCGCGCCCAAGGCTCGCTCACCTTCCCGGCCAACTTTATCCTCATCGCCGCAATGAACCCCTGCCCTTGCGGCTACTATGGGGATGCGCAGCGGGAATGCACCTGCACCCCCACCCTGGTCAGCAAGTACCAAAAACGCATCAGCGGCCCGCTCATGGACCGCATTGACATCCACCTCGAAGTCCAGCGCGTGCCCATCGCCAAGCTCGCCGCGCTGGATGGCGGCGAACCCTCCAGCGCCATCCGCGCTCGCGTCGAGGCGGCGCGCCAGCGCCAGGCGGCGCGTTTTGAGAAGCTTAACAAGCCCAATGTGCTGGTGAATGGCGACATGGGGCCGGGCGAGGTGCAACAGTTCTGCCCCTTGGATGAGGCAGGCCGGCAGTTGATGCGGGCGGCAGCGGCCCAGATGGGGCTGAGCGCACGCGCCTATCATCGCGTGCTCAAGCTGGCGCGCACCATTGCCGATTTGGCCGGCGAGGAGCGCATCCAGCCGCCTCACCTCGCCGAAGCCCTCCAGTACAGGCCGCGCAGTGCGTTCTGAGCAATGCATGGCGGCGGCACAAAGGCGCAATGGTGCGCCGCCGGACCATCATGATGGGCTGAAGGCGGGAGATAGCCTGGAAGAGTTCCTGGAAGAGTTTCCGAGCGTGAACCGAAGGCAAGCAGAAGCATTACCCCTGGTTCCATACCCCTTTTCCTCTTTATAGACTCACCTAATTGCATCACTCGCACGGAACCTACCTCAAGGGCTGTAGCGGCGCTCCAGCTTGTGGCGCTTCGGTGGCGCTGTTGTGGCAGCGTGTGCCACCCCAGGCCGCCCAATTCAGTGTTCACTGGGGACGGGATGGCGGGCCATCCCAAAAGCGGCAAAAACCAATCAGCAGTTCCGCCAACATTCTGGCCGCTCCCCTCCGCAGCTCCAGTAGCGCGTAAGCGGCCCCTGTGGCCGCCGTGAAAAGTGTCATATGTTCGTGAACAGCAGGGCGCAGCCTCACCGTAGGTGCGGTAGGATACCGCACCTACGGCCTGACCGTGTGAACAGCAGCCGTGTTCATGATTTGATGACTTTATGACGCAGAACACGGCGGGCGTAGGGCGCGGGCAACCCTAGCCGCGACGAGACCCGCAGCCAGGCTCAGGCTCGCCAGCGAGAGCGCCAGCCCACTCCATTCGAGCCAGCCGGCGCGGTAGACGACCTGAAGCGTGTATGGCCCGCCGGGCGGCAGCGCCACCGTTTGCAGCCCATAGGGGTTGGCGGTGAGCGACAAAGCTTGCTCACTGGGAGTGACGATAGCGGCGCGCCACAGAGGGTAGTGGCCCATCTTGAGTGTCAGCTGCGCGCCCGGCTCGCTTTCATCTACGGCGATGGTCCAGCGGTGGGGCGTGCGCTCCAGCAAGCGCGCCGTCGCGCCCTGGGCCTCGATCCAGTCGCTTGCGCCGGTCAGGTGATAGAGGGTGAAGTAGCCATTGTCCCAGTAGCGCCGGAAGTGGGGGGAGGCGTCGAGCAAAGCGCGCGCCTT
>DATLZJ010000375.1:0-2406 GCA_035574055.1 Caldilineaceae bacterium | reverse complement strand
CTTCAGCCCCGCCGTAGAATGTTTGGCTAATTCGGCTTCAATCACTTGGGGATTGCCGACCAGGGAGACGGTGATCTTGTAGCGACGCGCTGCCTCAACCGCGCCGGCGATAATCTCGCCAGGCCCGTGGTCGCCGCCCATCACATCCAGTGCTATGTTCATCACGGTTGTTAGCTTCTTTTCTATGGCCCCACGGTGGTATCGCCTCACCGTGGGGCGCCGATCGCTAGCGTATCCGGTACAAATCGGGCCGGAGGCCCTCAGATCAATATCGCCGGTCGTGGCCCGCCGATTTCTGGGCGAGCCAGCACCCGGCTCATAGATAGAAACACGGAACCGGCGCGGAAGTTGCGCAGGCTTGCACCAGGCGCCACAGTCTGCCCCGGCCTTGGAAAGGGCTGTCAAGTTGTGCCGTGCTAGTATATCACAGCCTGACTCTTCCCGGTACAGTCAACCCATGCCCGTAAATGAATTATCGTACTCAAGCTAGGATATCTCCATGATATATACTGTCCCTGTGGATTCGGTTATAGACGGGATATACGGTCAACCGGCGACCGACGAGACGACTGCCCACCGCGCCGGCGCCCAAGGCCACCGGGCGCGGCCACATAGAGCGAAGGAACAATGGGCCTGTTGATTGCACTAGGGGCCGGGCTGCTGTGGCTGGTGCTCTTGGTCTGGGCTGCGCGCCGGGGACGCCGTGCGCTGGCGTTGGACTTGCTGGCCGCCGGCGGGCTTTGCTGGTTGATCGCCGCCTTTTTCTGGCGCACATTGACCGGCGATGTCTACCAGCCTGCCGACGGCGGCGACCTGGTCAGCTTTCTCTTCCCGACCTATCGCTTTGCCGCGCGTGAGCTGGCCGGCGGCAACCTGCCCCTCTGGAACCCGCACCTGTACGGCGGCGCACCCTTTCTGGCCGACATCCAGGCCGGTTTTCTCTATCTACCTAACCTGGCGCTCTTTTGGTTGCGCCCCGACTTTGATTACCGCGCGCTGCAAAGCATGGTCACCGCGCATCTGGCCTGGGCGGCGGTGGGGATGTATGTGCTGCTGCGCACGCTGCGCTGGCCCGACCGGCCGGTCGCGCGACCGGCGGCGCTGCTGGCCGCGCTGGCCTTTGCCCTCAGCGACCCGCTGCTCATCCACCTGGGCAACTTGAACCTGGTTGCCGTCTTGAGCTGGCTGCCGTGGGTGCTGGCTGCTTATCTCAAGGCGCTGGCGAGCGGGCGGTTCGGCTGGCTGGTCGCCGCGGGGGCGCTCTATGCCCTCGCCAACTACGCCGGCCATGCTCAAAGCAGCCTTTATATCGGGCTGGCGTTGGCGCTATGTACCCTCTTTTGGGGGCTGCTGCACCGGCCTGCCGGCGCGCCGAGCATTGTCTGGGCCGTGTGGACAGGCGGACGGCTGCTGACGGCGGCGGCGCTGGCCGCGCTGCTGACTGCGCCCATTCTGTTGCCGGCCCTGCAGCTCACCGCTTTCACCGCGCGCAGCGACTTCACCTATCAGGATACGGTCGCCTTTTCGCTCGCGCCCACCCAACTGATCGGGCTGATCACGCCCGGCTTCTTTGGTCGCGGGCCGGCGCTCCACTGGAGCCTCTGGGACCGGGTGGAGACGCCCTATACCGGGGTGGCGGCGCTGCTGTTGGCCGGCGCCGCGCTGCTGGTCGCCGCGCCGGCCCAACGCCGCCGGCTCTGGCTCTGGGTAGGGGTGGCGCTGGTGGGGCTGGCGACCGGCCTGGGCGTCTATGCCATTCTCCACGGCTGGCTGACCCTGCTGCTGCCCGGTTTCGGCCAGATGCGCGCACCGGCGCGGGCGCTGGCGCTCTGGGCGTTGGGCGTGGCCGTGCTGGCTGCTGTGGGGCTGGACCTGCTGCTGGACCGTTCGCGCCTGGCGACGGCGGGCGGACGACACTGGCAGGCGCTGCTAGGACGCGGCGCCGGCGTGCTGGCGGGCGTCGTTCTCCCCTTGACCTATCTGGCGCTGCTGTTGACCCAGGAGAACGAGACGGTCTTTCTGCGTACCTCGGTGGCGGCGCTGGCGCTGGTGTGGGCGGCGCTCTTCTGGGGAGCCGTCTGGGCGCTGGCGGCAGGCTACCGCGCCGGCTGGTGGTCGCCACGGCTCTTTGCCGGGCTGATGGTGGGGCTGCTCTACTTTGACCTGGCGGCGACCGGCGCATACACCGACATCAGCGCCGACGACCCTACGGCAGGGTTCCACCACCCGGAGATCATCTCCTTTCTGCGCGCTGACTCAGACCTCTTTCGTATTGACAGCCGCACCGATATTGAGGGGGTGTGGCAGCCGGACACCGCGGCGCTGGCCGGGCTGCAAGACGTGGGCGGCATCGCCAACCCGCTGGCCCTGCGCCAGGCCGAGGCCCAGTGGGAGGCGACCGGCGGG
>DATLZJ010000374.1:0-4051 GCA_035574055.1 Caldilineaceae bacterium | reverse complement strand
CCGCCATGTTCTGCTGGGCGGGCTGGCGTTGCTGGTGGCGAGCAACCTCCTCTTTCCCCTGCTGGCGCGCGACAGCGGGTCGGCCCTGGTCTTGCGCGCCCTGGCTGGTGTGGGCCATGTGGGGGCCTACATCCCTGCCATTCGCCTGGTCTCTGAACGCTTTGCCGGTGCGCGGCGGGGCGCAGCCGTGGGCTTTTTTGTGGCCGCCGGCTATGCAGGCACCACCTTTTCTTATACCTTCATGGGGCTGCTGCTCGGCTCGTTGCCCAACTGGCAGGCTGCCTATCTGACCACTGCGCTGGTCGGGCTGGCCGCGCTCCCGCTGGCCTTCGTGGCCGGGCGAATCCAGACGCCGCAAGCGCCCGCCACGGCCCACACGGCCGCGCGCGGCAGGTTGGACCTGACAATCCTGGCCGACCGCGCCGTGGCGCTCAACACCCTGGCCTATGCGTTGCATACCGCCGAGCTGTACCTGGCGCGCCTCTGGTTTCCGCTGCTGCTGGCCGCCTCGCTGGCTGCCCAAGGCCTCAGCGCCGCCGACGCCGCCGTGCGCGCCGCCACCTTGAGCGGCTTGATGTTCATGATGGGCATCGCTGGCGTCTTTAGCGGCGGCTATCTTTCGGATCGGTTGGGGCGCTGCTGGGGCGCGGCGATGATTTTCGGCCTGAGCGGCGTCTGCTCGCTTCTGGCAGGGCCGCTGCTGGCCGCTCCGCTGCTGCTGATAGGCTTGGGCTTTGTCTACGGCTTCGCCACGGCTGCGGACTCCGCCATTTACTCGACGGCCATCATCGAGATCGCGCCTGCTGGCCGTGTCGGCTCGGCCCAGGCCGTCCAGTCCTTTATCGGCTTTGCCATCGGCGCGCTGGCGCCACTGATCGCCGGTTCCCTCTTGGACAGCCGCGCCGGCGCGGGCGGCTGGCTGCTGGCCTTCGGCTTCAACGCGCTGCTGGCGCTGATCGGCGTCGCCTCCTTGTGGGCGCTGCGCCGTCTGCCTGCAGCGGCGCGCATGGCCGGCGGTCGCCGGTGAGTCGCTGGAGCCATCTATGCGGCAATCTTCGCATAGATGGCTCCAGCTTAGGTGGAGGGGCTGCATAAACTTCTGCGCGCATGGCTTTGGCCTCCTGGACGATTAAGCTTGTGACGGTAACTTCACTTGATCATAGAACAGCGCATCCAAAAGCATGATATAATGATGGCGTAGACAAGCCACGGCGCAGCCGAGCGGCGCGCCTCACCGACCCTGGGCAAAGCCCTATGCGCTCGACGCCACCCACGGCAGTTGTCGCCGGCCACATTTGCTTGGATATCATCCCCACCTTCGACGCCCGCCAGTCCCCGTCTGGGCCGCTTCTGGAGCCAGGCAAGCTGATCCACGTCGGCCCGCCTACCCTTGCCACCGGCGGGGCCGTTTCCAATACGGGGCTGGCCCTCCATCGCTTGGGCATCACCACCCGCCTGATGGGCAAGATCGGCGATGACCTCTTTGGCCGCGCCATCCTCGACATCATCTGCAGCCGCGACGCGGCGCTGGCCGCAGGCATGATCCGCTCCGGCAGCCCCAGCTCCTACACCATCGTCATCAACCCGCCCGGTCTGGACCGGAGCTTTCTACACTGCCCCGGCGCCAATGACACCTTTGGCGCAGACGATGTGGACCTGGCGCAAGTAGCCTCCGCCGACCTCTTTCATTTTGGCTATCCGCCCCTCATGCGGCGCATGTATGAGGATGGTGGCCGCGAGCTGATTACTCTCTTGGCGCGGGTCAAGGCGCAGGGCGTGGCGACCTCGCTTGACATGGCCCATGTAGATGTGGACGCGCCGGCAGGGCGCACCGACTGGACCGCGCTGCTGCAGCGGGTCTTGCCCTCGGTGGACTTCTTCTTGCCGAACCTGGAGGAGGCCCTCTTTGTGGTGGACCGGCCGCGGTCTGAGCGCCTGGCGGCAACCGGAAGCGAGGAGTTGCTGGCGCTGGCCGGCCTCCCCCTGTTGCGTGAGCTGGGCGACCGGCTGCTGGCGCTGGGCGCGGCCGTGGTCGGCCTCAAGCTGGGCGACCAGGGGCTTTACCTGCGCACGACGCCCGATGGGGCGCGGCTTGCCCAAGCCGGCAGGCTGCGGTTGGACGAACGCTGGACCGGGCGCGAACTGCTGGCGCCTGCCTTCCAGGTGAAGGTCGCCGGCACTACCGGCGCGGGCGACTGCGCCATTGCCGGTTTTCTGGCTGCTGTGCTGCGCGGCCTGGGGCCGGAGGCGGCGCTGTCCGCAGCCGTGGGCGCGGGCGCCTGCAACGTCGAGGCCCCCGACGCCATCAGCGGGATGCCGACATGGGACGCGCTCCAGTCGCGCCTGGCCGGCGGTTGGGCGCAGACGCCGCTGCGCGTTCCCCTCTCCGAGTGGCAGCCGTCCGCGCAGGGGCATTGCTGGGCAGGCCCAAACGATAGAACGCATGGTGGGTCAACTCTTCCTCGTCTGTAGGAGCCAATTCATGAAACGCTCTGAAATCAACCGGATACTTCGCGATGCAGAGGCCTTTATCCGCAGCCGTGGCTTTCACCTACCCCCCTTTGCCTATTGGACGCCGGAGGAATGGGCGAGCAAAGGGCCGGAGGTGAGCGAGATCGTTGAGAAGCGCCTGGGCTGGGATATCACCGACTTCGGCCAGGGCGACTATGCCACTTGTGGCCTCTTCCTGTTCACCCTGCGTAACGGCGACCTGGCGAGTCTGCAAAGCGGGCGCGGCAAGCTCTATGCCGAAAAGTTGCTCATTGTGGACGTTAACCAGGTCACCCCCTTTCACTTTCACTGGCTCAAGACTGAAGACATCATCAACCGCGGCGGCGGCAAGCTTTTTGTCCAGCTCCACAACGCCACGCCCGACGAGCAGCTTGCCGATACGCCGGTGACGGTCAGCACCGATGGCGTGGTGCGGACTGTGCCGGCGGGCGGCATCGTAGTACTGGCCCCCGGCGAGAGCATCACCCTGCCGCCCTACCTGTATCACAAATTCTGGGGCACCGAGGAACGGGTCTTGGTGGGCGAGGTCAGCACGGTCAACGACGATAGCGCGGACAATCGCTTCTTAGAGCCGGTGGGGCGCTTCCCGCAGATCGAGGAGGACGAGCCGCCGCTTTATCTTCTGGTTGGCGACTATGAGCGCTATTTTATGCAAGTTTGACCATATCGGAAGACAAAATTACAGACAAAATGGCAAAATACGTATAGGCTAGCCCATGCTATGATCTTGCCGGGCGGGCCAGCGTTGTACTCACAACAGTAGCACTGTCCTCCAAAGACGAGAGCAACTGCCGAATAAGGAGATACCATGTTGAGACGGGAGCGGACAAAGAGCGGCGATCAAGTAAAGGTCACCTTCACCATTCCCAACGACCCAAACCAGCCCCGTGTTTCGGTAGTTGGCGACTTCAATGGGTGGGATCCCAACGCGACGCCTTTGCAGAAGCGCAGCAACAATACGCGCAGCGCGTCTGTCCTGCTGGAGCCGAACAAGCGCTATGCCTTCCGCTACTACGTGAGCAATGGTGAATGGTTCAACGATGAAGCCGCCGATGCCTACGAGCCGAATGAGTACGGCTCCCAGAATTCTATCATCATCACCTAGCTGCGGATTTCGCCGGCGCTTGTGTTCTGCTCATCGCATCACCATCATCACCTGACGGCCGTCCCTTGACCACCTTTCAGCTCGAGGTGCTTACGCCGGCGCCTGCCGCGCGGGCGCCGATCCTGGCTATCCTAGAGGCCGCCTTGGCAGCGGTTGACCCATACCAGGCCACCCGGGCCTTTTTGGCGCGCGAGGGAGACCTGCTCACGGCCGGGCCGCAGCGTTACGACCTGCGCCGGCTCCGCCGGGTGCTGGTCGTGGGCGCGGGCAAGGCGGGCGCGCCCATGGCCCAGGCGGTCGAGGCGGTCTTGGGCGAGCGGATTGACGCCGGGCTGGTCGTCGTCAAGACCGGCCACGGCGGCCCCACCCAGCGCATCGAGATCGTCGAGGCGGCCCACCCGCGCCCGGATATGGCCGGCGTCGAGGCCGGGCGGC
>DATLZJ010000373.1:0-3601 GCA_035574055.1 Caldilineaceae bacterium | reverse complement strand
GGATATGGCCGGGGAGGGTGGAGCGAGCTGCGGAATGCTGGGATGCCATGCCTACTGGGTGAGGGCCTTCTCTAGGGTATAGCCTCGGTAGCTCAACTCCTGGAAGCCCTGTTGGATAAAGAGATTGACCGCGGCGTGCTGGTGGTGGGCCAGATGCAGGACCATCTGCGCGTCGCCTTGCAGGGTGGCGTCATTGATCAGCCGGCGCAGCAGCCACTTGCCGATATTCTGTTGCCGCCACGGGCGATCAATGTAGAGGTCGGTCAGATAGGCGATGGGTAGCTTACCCTGGGGGCTGATCACCCGGCTGCGCACCAGCCGCGCCCGCCCGACCCAATCAATGCGCCGGTAGTACAGCTCATAGCGCCGGTCGTCGCGGTCCCCCCGATAGACCAGGCTGAGGTCGGCCAGCGGCGTCACCTCCTCATGGACATCGGTGAGCAGGCGGTAGAAACAGTAGTATCGCTCGCGCAAGAGGAAGTCTGCGCCGGTCAGCACTCGTATCTGCTCGCCCCAGTCGCCGGGCAACAACCCTGCGCCCGCCTGGAAGGAGGGATAGCCGGTGCTTAGATGGAATGCCTTGACATAGGCAATGCCGGTCTCTTGCCAGAAGCGTTGCGCGGCGTTGAGCAGCGCGGCGGCGGCGTCGGCAATCAATTCTGGGCGGTCGGGCAGCGCCAGGAAGCGGATCAGGCCGAAGGGCCGGTAGTCGGGCCGGTCCAGGCTTTCCGAATCCAGCCCGACGGCGGCATCGAGAAAGCCCACAAGCTGGCCGGCGCGCCAGGCCCCGAGCCGCCGGTGCTGCTGCCAGCGCACGGGGAAAACCGCGGGCGGCGGCTCGGCCATCACCTCGCGGCGCACCGCGGCCTCGTCCATCGCGCTGCTGTAGGGCGCGGCGGCAATGCGTGGGGCCAGGAAGCGGGTGAGGACGCCGCAGTGCGCGTCCGTCAGCGTGTGGACGGTGATGGTGGGCGGGATCGAGATCATACCGGAACCTGTTTCGCCAGCGTCGCGAGCAGCGCCTCCTGGTCCTCTACGGCGGGCAGGGTCAGCGAACGGACCTCGTCCAGCTTGACCAGGCCATGCTCGGCCAGCGGGTGGTAGTGTACCAAGATGGACTGGCCGATGCGCCCCTCCTCGCTCACGCCGGCAAGCTGGCGAAACTCTACCACCTTGGGGCGCGCCAGCGGGGTGTGGAGGGCAACGCGGGTCTCCTCGACCACCACGCGGCTGCCCATCATCCGGCCAAACCAAAGCAGCAACCCTACCACGATGGCCAGAAAGAACACCGCGCCGATATCAAACATTTGGCGCAATTGCCAGATGAACAGCGCCGCCAACACAGCGCAGGCTAGGACAAAGAGCCGGTATTTGGGGTGGGCAGAATAGATTGCCGATGACGCCATGCGAACTACGGAACGCTCATGATGGAACGCTCATGACGGGAATTGTTTTGCTCCCCTGGTGCACGCGGCGAGCACACGTTCATTTTGCCCGCCAAAACGACCACGCAATCCATCGCCTAAGCCCATGCGGATCGCCTGAGCCGAACCTGGATTTCCGGCCCATTGGACCTTCCAAGCGAGCAGCCAGCTATAGAGGGCCCAAAAACCGGTCAGCGGGAGGCGCAGACCCCGGTAGAACTTACGGATGTACAGAAACCGGTTACGAATGATGTAATACGTGTACAAGGTATCGCGCAGCACACTCGACCGGTTTAAGTTATGATAGGCGCGCGCCGCCGGTTCAACCACCGTCCGGTAGCCATGCTGCCGGGCGCGGCGGCATAGATCGGCAATTTCAACGTTGAAAAAGTAGTGTTCATCAAGCAGGCCGACCTCTCGGAACAATTTGGCGCGGACCAGTGCAACGGCGCCGGATACATAAGCGACAGAAACGGCAGCGGGCGGCGGTGTACGGATGGCGTTCTGATGGCGCCACACCAGGTCCTTGTTGCCGGCGCTGATCACGGTCTCCTGTTCAGCATCCAAAATGACGGGTCCCACCACGCCAATCGTCGGGTCGGAATCGAGCGCCGCCAATAACCGGAACATGTCCGCTTCGGCGATGGTGGCATCGTTGTTCAACAGGAGGATAGGAGCATCCGAGTGGCGCAAGGCAGCTTCGATACCTCGATTGGTGCCGCCAGAGAAACCAAGATTGCGTACATTACGGATCAACTGTCCGTTTGGCAGCTCGTCCCGTAAGAACGCGTGGAGACATGGGAGATGATCTTCACTAGACCCATTGTCCACGATCCAAACGCGAGGGGTAAGTTGTTGCCACGCGGAGATTTGGCGTGCGCAGCGGATTGTGTCTTGAGCCGCATTCCAGTTCAAAATAACTACAGAGACTTGCATGTTGCAGTGAAGCAATTCATACAGGTGGCGGCTCCCAGTCTTTCACAGCCCAATTGCCTTGACATCGTCCATATGCTAGCATAACATATTGGCGCCTTCAACCTGGGGGTGGCCGGGGTTGACGGCGCCGGAGTGACAACCTCTAGATATCCTAGAGCTATCTTCCATTGTGATATCTTTGCGTGAGCCATTTCGCAGATGGAGTGACACCTGGCTCGCACAACCGGCCTGGCAGGGGTTCCTGCTGCTGTTGATCTTACTCGTCATCTTCTTTTGGAGGCCGCTCTTTACCGGCCAGGTACTGCTTACCTCTGACCTCCTCTTTGAGATTGACCCCCTGTGGCAGCCGCTGGCGCCGCCGGATTTTTCTGCACCCAGCAACCGTGTCTTGAGCGACCAGGTGTTGATGTTCTACCCCTGGAAGAAATTCGCCGTCGAACAACTGATGCAAGGCCGGATCCCCTTGTGGAATCCCTACATCAACGGTGGACATCCCTTTCTGGCCAATGGTCAATCGGCGCTATTTGACCCGTTCAATGTGCTTACTTACTGGTTGCCGCTGGATCGGAGCCTTGTCGCTATAGCGTTTCTCCGCTTGCTGTGCGCTGGCACGTTCACCCTGTTGCTGGCACTGGAGTTGGGCATGTCCAGAGCCGCGGCGTATCTAGCCATGGTGGTGTTTACCTTTGGCGGGCCACAGATCGTGTGGCTGCTCTACACAAAAGCCAGTGTCCTGGTCTGGCTGCCGGCGCTCATCTTCTTCAGCGAACGGCTCATCCACAGCGGTCGTGGCCTCTATATGAGCCTATTAGGGTTTGCGAGCGCGGCGCAGGTGGCTGGTGGGCATCCGGAAAGCTCTATCTACCTGATACTGGTTTGGTTGGCCTATGCCGGATACCGGCTCTATCAGGCGGCGCAGACCCGGCGCGCCCTCCTGCTCGACCGAGCAATCAAACTCGCTCTGGCCGGATTGCTTGGCCTGCTGGTGAGCGCGAGCCATTGGTTGCCCCTGGCTGAGGCGCTGTGGAACAGCACGGCCCTCGGCGAAGGCACAGCATTGGATTGGCGTGCGGTTTTCCTGGATTGGCGGGCATGGCCTACGGGCCTCACAACCATCCTGCCGGACTACTTTGGCAACCCCCGCGATAACACCTATTGGTACCCGTATAGCAACTACAACGATCAGACGTTCTTTGCGGGCGTCATCCCCTTGTGTTTTGCCCTCCTGGCGCTGCGGATGG
>DATLZJ010000372.1:0-2178 GCA_035574055.1 Caldilineaceae bacterium | reverse complement strand
TAGGCCAATGGGCTAAGTGTAATCACAGCGTGATAGCTATATCCGAAAGTCAAAGTGGCCGGCGTCGCGCAAGGCGGCGAGGGCGTCCGCCAGCCGGTCCGTCTTCACCAGCAGATAGTCAGTCTCATAGGCGGCGATAGCGAGGCACGGGATGCCGGCTGCCGCCAGTGGGGACGCCAGCGCAGCCAGCACCCCCGTCACCGTGAAGTCAAACGGCCCCTGGACCTTGAGACATACCCAGTTCCGCTCTCCCTTGACCTCGGCAGGCGCTTGATCTTCAGGGCAGATGACCGACAACTCCTCATCGGTGCGGGTGATGGAGAAGAAGGGGCCGCTCGTCGCCCAGCCAGGCAGCGGCGCATCGGGCGGCAACGTGCAGACGGCCAGGCGCAGGGGCAGGACCACGAAGGTGTAACTTGCCGCGCCGTGGGCCGTCATCGCTGCTCCCACGGCTGGGGCCGGATCCGCTCCATCAGGCTGTCAGGATCGGCAAGCGGCGTGAAGCCGTACCGGCTGTACAGCCCGTGGGCATCGCGCGTTGCCAGCGTCCAGCGGCGGGCAGTCTGGAGGGCCGGGTGCGTGGCGACGACCTCGATCAGCCATTTGCCCAGGCCCTGCCCCTGGTGCTCCTCCAGGATAAAGACATCGCACAGGTAGACATAGGTGGCATAGTCGGTGATCACCCGCGCCAGCCCTACCTGTTGCTCGCCATGATAGACGCCGAAGTTGAGCGAGTGGCGCAGCGCCCGCGCCATGAGCGCGCGCGGCCGGCCTGCGGCCCAGTAGGAGCGGCGGATGTAGCCGTAGATGGCGTCCAGGTCCAGCCGCGCCGGGTCGGTGCTGATCGTGTATGGGCCGTGCGTAACGGTGATGGGGGCGAGGTTGGCGTCATCGTCCAACTCAGCATAATCCAACCCGGCAGCGGCGAGATCGGCTTGATGCGGACCGGCATCAGGATCGGCAGGTGCGCTGCCCTCGCGGGGAATGGGGTTCATGGCGCGGCTACTCCCACATGGAGCAGTCGGCGTCGAGGCATTGGCGCAGCTCATCGGGCGAAATGTTGCCGCCGCTCAGGATGAGCGCCAC
Organism: Caldilineaceae bacterium; assembly: GCA_035574055.1. Lineage (GTDB taxonomy): Bacteria > Chloroflexota > Anaerolineae > Caldilineales > Caldilineaceae > QEUY01. The sequence goes on along the minus strand of DATLZJ010000372.1, from coordinate 1,092 downwards.
CTTTTGCCCGCGCAGCCGCGCGCGCAGGCGCAGGGCCGCGGCCAGCGGCGACGCGCCTGCCGGCTCGGCCAGGGTCTTAGCCTTCTCCAGCAAGAGGCGCACGGCGACCCGCAACTCTTCATCCTCGACCAGCACGAAATCGTCGAGCAGGTCCCAGAGCATCCGCTGGGGCAGCATAAAGGGTTCGCCGGTTTGCAGGCCGCCGGCAAAGGTGGCAATGGGCGCGGTGCGCCGTTCGCGCGCCTGCCAGGTGAGGTAAGCCGCAGGCGCGCCCTGGGCTTGAACGGCGATGACCTGGATGGCCGGGTTGACGGTCTTGGCGACCAGACAAGCGCCGGCTGCGCCGCTGCCTCCGCCAATGGGGACGATGATGGTCTGGATGTCCGGCTGGCTCTCCAACAACTCAAGGGTGTGGGTGGCGACGCCGGCAATCAGCAGCGGCTCGTCGCCCGACGAGATGAAGCGCAGCCCCTCTTCCGCCTCCAGCGTGGCGCAGTGGCGCTTGCTGGCCTCGAAGTCCGAGCCGTGCAAGACCACCGCCGCGCCATAGCTGCGCATGGCTTCGACCTTAATCGGATTGGCCCCTTCCGGCGCGACGATGACCGCGCGCACGCCGAAGAGCTGGGCGGCGTAGGCGACCGACTGGCCGTGATTGCCGGTGGACGCAGTGACGACGCCCCGCCGCCGGCCTTCTTCATCCAGGTTGGCGATGAAGTTGATGCCGCCCCGTATCTTGAAAGCGCCGATCGGCTGGTAGTTTTCGTGCTTGATGTACAACTCCGCGCCCAGCAGCCGGTCTAGGGCCGGATAGCGGTGCAAGGGCGTCGGCGGCAGGTAACGGCGGATGATGCGCTGCGCCGCCAGCACGTCCTGGAACGAGGGCGGGCGAAGACTGGACAGCGGTTGCTCGCGCGCGGGCGAGCTAGACGACGGGGCTGGCGCGGATGCCCGGGTCATGGTCTGCTCCGTGAAGCGATGGGACAGCCGCCGGCCCGTGCATCGCCGGGCAAACAAGCGCAGAACTAGGAGTCGCCGCCGAGCGATTCATTGCTGTATGACTCGCTGCCGGTGCTGTCTTGGGTGAAATGGCGG
>DATLZJ010000371.1:0-16729 GCA_035574055.1 Caldilineaceae bacterium | reverse complement strand
CTGGGCGGTCTGAGCCTGCGGCGCAGGTTGAGGCGCACAAGCGGCAAGCAAACCAATCCCCGTTGCGCCTGCGGTCAGGCGCAGAAAGTCGCGGCGGGACACCGTGCGCTTGCTGCGAGACATCGTCTCGTCTCCTTTCTTAGCTAGTGGAGGAACCTGTGGTCAGACGAATGTGGGCGATTTTGGCGGACGTCCGACGAAGGTTGCTAAATGACAACCACCCCCTTTCCATCGTCGTCAGTCTACCTCGGAACCGTTTGCGCGAGCAGCAAGGGCGGCTCAGGCATATGGTTCCCGGCATCGTGAGGAACCGACAGTCGGTTATACGGTTATCATGGCTGGGTCGAAGGCCAGCCGCTTCCGGTGAAGAATCAGTGGAACAGCGCTGGGCCGATGGTGATTGGAAAGGCTAACAGAATTCGCCTGCTTCGTCAACCCGCAGAATTTTTGTCCCGCCGGCTCAAATCAAGCTGCCGTTTGGCGAGCCGGTCATAAAGCACCACGTTGACTGCCGCCGCGAGGTTGAGGGCATGGGCGCTGGGGATGGCGACAATGTCCCGGCACCAGCGGGTGACGGCGCGGCCCAGGTCGCCGTCCTCCGGCCCAAAGACGTAGAAGGCGCGCTCCGGATGGACATACACCGGCAGCGGGATCGCCGCCGGGTGGCGCTCGATGGCGACGGGGACACAATCATAGGGGATGGCCGCATGGAGGTCGTCCACCTGGAGCAGGGGAATAAACCGATAGGCGTTGGCCGTGTCGGTGCGCTGCACACGATAGCGGCTGCCGGATATGACGACCAAGGCCGCGCCAAAACAGTAAGCAGCACGCAGCGCACCACCCACGTTGTGCGGGTTCTTGGGGTTGAGCAGGCCGATGGCGGCATAGCCCGCCTGGCTTGGTTCAGGGGCCGGCGTGGCGCCCATGGTTCATGTGCAGCGTTGAGGCCGGTTACCGGCGATCAGGTTTCGGAGACGGTCACGCGCCACTGCCGGTACCAGTTGGCGAACTGCCACCAGGCCGTGACGGAGTCGTTCTTGAGCGCCCGGTAGAGCTGGCGCTGGAAGTTAAGCGCCTGCTCCGGCGTCAGCCGGTAGGTGCGACCGGGGCGGCCATGCAGGCCAGGGATCACCAGCCACTGGTTGCCGGCAAAGGCCAGCGTATGGGTCACAGCCTCGCCGCCGTTGGGGGGCAGCAAGTGGACGTGGATCACCGGCTCCACGCCGGAGAGCCAGCGCAGCCAGTTACGCCTCACCGCGGGCGACTGGAGCGCCGCGCGGGTGAGGGGGGTAAAGAGAATCTGCACGATACGCCAGGACTCTTCGGCGTCGAAGCGACCATCGCGCGCATAGGCGGCCAGGTTATCCACATGGGCTTGCTTCACCGGCACCTGGAACTCCACATCGGCGTCCATGCCGGGGGTAAAGCTGACACGGTCGCCGTGGTGGGTGGCGGTGAATTGCTCGCCACTCTCCTCGACGATGATGCCGACCTTGCCGAAGACGCCCTTGAAGTAGTCCACCATCTCCGGCGTCTGGGTTATGCTGGCCCAGACCCGGAGGGCCGAAGACGGGGGCGCCGGGGAGGGGGATGCGCCGGCAGGGGCGGACGGATCCGGGTCGTTGCTGCTCATGGTTAGCCGCTGGCTCCTTTCACGCTCCAAACAGAACCGGTTGTATACGTATTGCGCTCGGAGGTGAGGAACTCCACGACCTCCGCCACTTCTTCCGGGTCGGCATAGCGCCCGATGGGGTTGCCGGGGTTGGCGAGAAATTCCGGCGTGAAGCGGGGCACCACCATATCGGTCAGCGCGCGGCCCGGCTCGACGCCGTTGACGAAGACATTCTGTTTAGGATAGGCGTTGCCCAGCGCACCGATCAAGGAGTAGACCGCGCCCTTGGAGACGCCATAGGGCACCTGGTTGGTGGCGGCGTGGCGCGCGCCTGAGGTGATGGTGACGCAGCGCCCCCAGCCCCGTTGCAGCATGTGAGGGATGGCGGCCTGGTGGGCATAGTAGACGCCATAGACGTTAATCCTCATCACCTTGTCGAACTGGGCCGCCGATTGCTCCAGGAAAGGCGCCTCCAGCCCCAAGATGCCGGCGCAGCAGACCAGGATGTCCAGCCGTCCAAAGGCCGCGACGGTTTCCGCCACCATTGCCCGCACGGCGGCCTCGTCGGTCACGTCGGTGTGGATAAAGCGGGCGCAACGGCCCATACGCTCGATCTCTTTGACTACCTCTTGGCCGGCGTCCAAAACGTCGGCGATGACAATGTTGCGGCCCTCTTCAGCGATGCGCAGCGCACAGGCGCGGCCCAGGCCCCGTGCGCCGCCGGTGATGACGGCAACTCGTTCTTCTTTTGGAGCGGCAAAGCGAAGGTGTGGCATATCGCTCGTCTCTAGCTTGATGGATTACCCAGATGGGAACCGGAACTTGGCAAATCACGCTACCGGCTGCTCGTCCACATCCAGGATGCGGATGCCCAACTCCGCCGCGGTAGCGTGGAAGAGGGCGCTGACCGCGGGCAGCTCCGCGGTGGTGTTGCCCTCGGCGATCACCGGGTAGTCCGGGTTGAGCGCCTCCATGCGCTGGAAGAGGGTGGTGAAGTCCATCAACCCTCGTCCAGGGCAGCCGTCCTGAAGGTGCAAGGTCAGCCGGTTTTCGATCCAGATGTCCTTGGCGTGACAACTGACAATGTGATCGCCCAGCAGATCAAAATGGTGGTTGAGCGCGGCGGTGGTGTCGAAGATGGTTTCCAGGGTAATCCAGTTGGCGGAGTCGTAGTCGCAGCGCACCCAGGGTGAGCCAACTTCGTCCAGCACCTCTTTGGTGATCTCCGGCGTCTTGAGCGTGACAAGCTGGTGGCTCTCCAGGCTCAGAAAGACGCCGGCGTCCTCGGCGGCCTGGGCGCATTCCTTGAGCGTTTTGACCAGTTGGCGCTTGGCCGCGAGAGTCCAGTTGGCCGGATGGGGGAACCAGGGGCCGTCCGGGTTCATGGAGCCGGGGCCGGTGTCAATGCCGCGCGCGCCCATCCACCCGGCTAGACGCAGCGCCGCCTGCACCGTCTTCACCGCTTCCTTGCGCTGAGTCTCGTCGGGCGTGATCATATTTTGCCAGTAGCCGGTGGCTTGAAACATCCGCACCCCATTGGCGGCCAGCAGGTCGCGCACGCGCTGTGCTTGCGCTTTGGTGGTGGTGTGGGGGTCGTTCTGCCGGAAGCGTGTAAAGATGCCGGTAAAACCGAGGTCGCGCACTCGCTTGCACATCTCCTCGGTCAGATCATCCATATTATCGGGGAGAAAACAGCCGCTCATGCCCAAGCGCACGGGAGAGTCCTTCCTAGTGGTCGAGCCTGGTGATCAAGCTGAAGCGTCGAGGCAGCGAAAATGGGTTAGAGACAGCCCGCAGAAGATGGCTCGATCTTAGCACGTGCGGCGCATGAGCAGCAAGCCGTGAGGGGACTGTTTTCGCCGCCGGGCCTCGACCAGGCGTTGGCGCTTGTGCTGGTAAGGGGCAACATTCCCTCTACCCTCTACGAGGCGCGACCCGCGCCCACCCCCGATCATGAGTCGCGGGCGATCACCTTTATGCCCAGGGGGCTTGAGTTTTTGGAATGGCTGGGCATCCTGCAACCCTTTCGGTCAGGGACAGTGCGAGACCTACTATCGCGGGCGCTGTGTTCTGGCCGGAGACGCGGCCCATGCGATTACTGCCAGTGTAGACGAATTTCTCTTGCGTTTCCAGTGCTCTACGCATATACTGCTCGTATCCCACTTGACAACTGTCAATCACAGTAGTGTATTCCCCCTTAGGACCAGCCCAAGAGAGGGCGGCGATGGCGGAACAAGCAGAAAAGCAAGAGCAGACCGACCCTCAGACTGAGCGGGCGCGCATTCTCTGGCACGCCTACTTGACAGGCGACCACTCGCGAGTGGGTCCACAAGTGAAAGCGGTGCGGAAGGTCTTCAAGCACTTGCCATCGCCTCCGCGCTGCAAGGTGTGCAACGCGCCGTTTCGTGGCATCGGCGGCGCGTTGGTGAACGTGTTTGGCTTTGGCGCAGGACGGTCAAGCTTCAACCCCAGCCTGTGCGATCGCTGTGAGAAGCTGGTCAAAAAGCATCAAGTGGGCGCAGAGGTTCAACTTACCTTGCTTTTTGCCGATGTGCGAGGCTCCACCAAGCTGGCCGAGGCAGTCGGCGTTTCCGAATTTCATCGCCTCATCAACCGCTTTTACAAAGCAGGCGCCGATATCCTGGTCAAGTCCGACGCGCTGATTGACAAGCTGATCGGCGACGCGGTGATCGGTCTGTACGTTCCGGGAATTGCGGGGCCAGACCACGCGCGTAAAGCCATAGAGGCTGCGCGCGCGTTAATGGAAGCGGTCGGATATGCCGATCCGCAAGGCGCCTGGTTGCAGGTGGGGGCCGGCGTCCATACAGGAACGGCCTATGTCGGGGCCGTCGGCTCCAGCGACAGCGTGAGTGATATCACCGTCTTGGGCGACGCCGCCAACATCACGGCCCGGCTGGCGTCACAAGCCGGCCCCGGAGAAGTTCTCGTCAGCGAAGAAACCTGTCGTCTAGCCAAGCTGAGTGCGGCGCAGTGGGAGCCGCGCATACTCCAGTTGAAGGGGCGCAGTGAGCCGGTGGTTGTGCGTGTGGTGAATGTAGCGGCAGCGCAAGCAACCGCCTAATAGAGCCTTCTGCAAACGCTGTTGTATGGGGCGACTCAGCCGCCGGGAGTTGGGTTCCACGGCGAGCGGGTTAGCTCTTCTGCGCCGGTCGCGGTGATGACCAGCATATTCTCGAAGCGGGCGCCGCCCAGACCGGGGATGTAGACGCCTGGCTCGCAGGAAAGGGCGTCACCCTCTTGCAGTGTATCGTCTGCGTCCAGCGCCACGCGCGGCAGGTCGCCGCCCAACCCCAAGCCGTGGGAGATGTGGTGGGGGAAATAGCGCCGCCACCCCTTGGCCTCCAGCATCGCCACCGTGATGGCATAGAGGTCTGCGCTGCGTGCGCCGGGGCGCATGGCGTCACGGGTCGCGCGATAGGCCGCCTGCACCGTCTCGATCAGCGCCCGCTGCGCCGGCGTGCCCTCGCCCACAATGGCCGTCCGGGTCTGGTCGCCCAGATAACCGTGATAGAGGATCGCCATGTCCACCAGCAAGAGATCGCCTGCCTGGAGCTTGCGCCGCGGCTCAGAGACCCAGTTGCCGGTGCCCATATAAGCCGTCGCCGGGCCGACGGCGACCTGGAGACCGGCTTCCTCACAGCCGGCGCGCAGCATTACCGCGGCCGCCTCGGCGGCGATCGCGCGGCCGCTGACGCCGGGCCGGGCGGCGGCAAAGGCGGCTGCCATGCCCAAATCCGCGATGCGCGCCGCCTCGCGCAACAACGCCAACTCCTGCGGCTCCTTGGTGCGGCGGAGGTGCGCCCCCCAGCGCCGATCCTCCACCAGGGTTAGCCCCGGCAGCGACCGCTGAAGCTCCGCGGCCAAGTCCGGCGGGAGCGGGTCGCTGACCAGCCGGCGGATGTTGCGCGCCGCCAGCGCCTCGACCAGCCGGGCGCGCACATCCGGATCGCCCACCTCGGTCTTGGCGATCTCGCAGCCGGTTAGGGCGTCGCGGCAGGCGTAGTAGAAGGCCGGGCCGGGAAAGACCAGCGGCGCATCTTTGCCAAAGAGGATAAACGGGACCGGCGGCAGGGCCGAGACCGGCTCGGTCGCCGGGATCAGATAGAGCTGGTTGGGACGTTGCAGGGCCAAATAGGCGTCATAGCCGCCCTGTGCCAACGCGGCGGCCAGCCGTTGCAGACGGGTGGGCATGTTCAGTTGCCTGTCTAGCTCCAGTCACCGGAGAGAAGGACAGAATCTACATAGAGGAAGGCGCGCTTGTCCAGGTCGGTCTCGACAAAGAAGACTAGGTTGAGCATACACCACAGGTTCGCCATGGCCGGCATCCGCATCGGCTCAATCGCGGTTACGTCAAAAACCCGGTCGTTGCATTGCAGGCCCAGATAGCGCATGGCCGCCAGGTCGAAGTCGAGGCGCAGGTAGTACCAATTCTGTTTGGTGGCGATCTCGTTGTAGCAGAGCCATTGCTGCGCGCCAGGGATGTCCTCCCATCCTTCCGTTGCCAGGTGGAAGTGGGAGCGGGTCTTGCCGGAGTCGCCGATCTGCTGGAGCGGGGCGCGCTGCCGCTTGAACTGCCATCGGCCCACCGCTTCACCGTCCATGGCATTGAGATAACGGATGTGGGGCATGACCCGCTCTGCGCCCGCGCCCTTGGTGTCCACGTCCTGAAGGTCCAGCACCACGCCCACCGCGCGCACGTCGGTTTCCGAAAGGCGCAGCTCGCTGGCTTCGGGCTTGAAGGTGAAGTAGGCTTCCAGGCGGATCGGTCCGAGATGGCGATAGGTGAGGCGCTTGATGGCGACAGCCAGTGCGCCCCGCTGGGGCCGGGTCGCCAGCTTGAGCGCATAGGCGCCGGAAAATGAGCCATTGGCGCCGGTGTCCCAGACGGTGAGATTACTGAGCATGGGGCCGGAGAGGCGCTGGTATTGGGGCAGCATGGAGTCCAGCGACTCCTCATAGTTGCCCACCAGCGCGGTCCATCCCTGGCAGCCCTGGTCGAAGTCATCATAGCAGATGATACGGGGCAGGGGGTCGAAGCGGCTCAGATGGGGGTCGGCGTTCAGCAGGGCGCGGCGCAGCCCATCCACCGGCGCAGCCACGGGGAGATCGGTCATTGAGGGCGCGGCTCCTTAGGGTTGGCGATATAGTTGGCGATTTTTACTGCGTAACCTTTTTCAGCCGGTTCAGGTACTTCTTGCGGAACTTGGCAACCTTGGGCGCAATGACGACCTGGCAGTAGGGCTGGAAGGGATTGCGGGCGAAGTATTCCTGGTGATACTCCTCGGCCACATAGAAACGCTCAAAGGGCGTCACCTCGGTGACGATGGGGTTGGGCCAGAGCTTGGCGGCCTCCAATTCGCGGATCACCTCCTCGGCTATTCGCTGCTGCTCCGGTGTATGGTAGAAGATGGCCGAGCGATACTGCGGGCCGACGTCTGCCCCTTGGCGGTTGAGCGTGGTGGGGTCGTGGATGGTGAAGAAGACCTCCAGCAGCTCACGAAAGCTGACGACCGATGGGTCAAAGGTGATTTGGACGACCTCGGCATGGCCGGTATTGCCGGCGCAGACCTGGCGATAGGTCGGGTTGGGGACATGCCCGCCCGAATAGCCGGACTCGACATTCAGAACGCCGTTGAGCTGGTCGTAGACGGCCTCCAGACACCAGAAGCAGCCGCCGCCTAGCGTGGCGACTTCGGTGCGCCGGCCCACTGCCGGCGCGACGGCGGAATTGGATACGGGGTGGGTGGACATCGGTAGATCGTTGCCTCCTTTGGCTCACATTGGCCCTCCTGGGCCGGCGGCGCACACGGGCCGCGCCTCATTCCTTGAGGGCTAAGTATACGATCACCTTGAGCTGGGCGGTGTCGGGGAGCTTCCCGACCAGGCGCAGCCAGCCGCCAAAGTGGACGACCCGGCAAAAGGCCAGGCCGCCGCTCACCGGCAGGAGCAGGTCGCTCCCCTCGTCGCACCAGTGGATGCCGTCGGGCGAAAGCTGGACGCGCGCGCTGGCGCCGGGCGGGACACCCTCCGCCGACAGGGCGCGGACAAAGAAGATTGCCTCGCTCGCCCAGGCCGCCTCATACGGCTCGGTGGCAAAATCACCCGACCAGACGCTATTGCGCTCGACAACGGCAGTGTAGCTCTGACGCATCGCCTCGCCCCCGCTACCCTGCCCGCGGCAGCCAGACCGCCATCTCGCCTACCCCGCGGTGCGCCCACAGATGATAGGGGATAAGGGTCAGGGTGCGGTCGCCGGTGTCGCCCCGGAGCGCCATCAATCCTTGGAGGATGTCGTCCCGCCACACCGGCTCGAAGACCACCCCATCGGGCACGCGGTGCGCCTCCAGGCTGCCGGAGTTGTCTACCCACTCGGCGCAGTAGACCAGCGGCCCCCGCTCAAAGGCGACGCGCCCGATGTTGTCGGCCACATTGGGATGGCCGGCGACCCGGCGAACAGGCATGGGCAGGTGGAGCGTGACCACGTCGCCCGGCTGCCAGCGCCGGCGCAGGCGGGCAAAGCCCCGCTCCAACGCAAGGGTGACCGGTTCGCCGTTGACTGCCAGAGCCGGTTGCTCGGTGAACCCGTCTACATAGCGATAGAGGTCGCTGGGTACCGGCTGGGCGCGCGCCCAGCCGGGGATGCGTAAGTACAGGGTGAACTCCTGCGGCTGCGCCGGCTCCATGCTCAGAGAAATCTCGCCCGACCAGGGGTAGCCGGTGGTTTGGCGGATTTGTACCGGCCCCGGTTCCATCGCCACGGTGGCATGGTTGCCCAGGTAGAGATTGACATAAAGATTGTCGCCGTCATGCGCGTAGACGTAGCCGGGCAGAGAGGGCAGGAAGCGCACTACATTGGACGGGCAGCAGGAACAGTCGAACCACGGTTCCCGGCTGAGGGCGCGACGGTTGAAGGCAAACTTGCCATCAAAGGCGAGCGGGTTGACATAGAAGAAGCGGTCGCCCGTCAGTGCAATGCCGGAGAGGAAGCCATTGTAGATGGTGCGCTCCAGCACATCCAGGTATTTGGCGTCGCCGTGGAGCAGGAACATGCGAAAGTTCCACATGGCGTTGGCGATGGCGGCGCAGGTTTCTGCATAGGCGGTGAGGTTGGGCAACTCGTAGTCTTCGCCAAAGGCTTCGCCGCGATGGCGCGCGCCGATGCCGCCAGTCAGATAGAGCTTCCGGCCCACCACATTTTCCCACAGCCGGTCTAGCGCAGCGATATAGGCGGCATGGCCGGTCAGCGCGGCTACATCGGCCATGCCGCAGTACATATAGCCGGCGCGCACGGCATGGCCCACCGCCTCGGTCTGCTCCACCACCGGCAGATGGTCCTGCATATAGCCGGGGTTGTCATGGTTGGCATAGAGGGCGCGCCCGCGGGCATGGCCGCGCTCGTCCAAGAAGAAGTGGGCCAGACGCAGGTAACGCGCCTCGCCCGTCACCTGATAGAGCTTGACCAGCCCCATCTCGATCTCCTGGTGGCCGGGGACATCATGGCGCTTGCCGGGGCCAAAGACACTCGCCACCAGGTCAGCGTTCTTGAGCGCCACATCGAGCAAGGTGCGCTTGCCGGTGCTGCGGTAGTGGGCGACGGCGGCCTCGTAGAGGTGGCCCACGTTATACAGCTCATGGCTGACGCGCAGATTGGACCAGCGGGTCTTGCCCTCGCGGTCGTCGGGCAGCGCGTCCACCGTGCCGTTGCGCTCGGCGATGGTGCGCGCCGTGTAGAGGTAGCCGTCCGGCTCCTGGGCGGCGGCGATCTTGGCGATCAGGTCGTCCAAGTAGCGGTCCAGCGACGGGTCGGGGTGGATGTTCAGCGAATAGGCCGCGCCCTCGATGATCTTGAAGACATCCGAATCGTTGTAGAAGATACCCTCATGGGGTCCCTCGCGCCAGCCCGCGGCCTTCTCAAAGTTGGAGATGCGCCCGGTCTCCTCACATTTCTTGAAGTCGTAGGGGATGGTGACGGTGCGGTTGGTCTCCAGCCGCGGCGACCAGAAGGCGTCGTCAATCGCGACGGCGGTGAAGGGGACGGGCTGTAGCTTGTAGGCGATCTGAGCGGACATGGTTCCGTTGGCAACTATGCTTAGGCGGGTGTGGCTGCGCGCGCCTGGCGCAAGGTCTCGACGCCGGCGGCTGCGCCGGCCAGCAGAAAGCCGAGGTCGCTGCCGGCGGTAACGAAGCGGAAGCCCTGCTCGGCCCGGCGGATGCCATCCTGGAGCGAGCGACCGGCGATGCCGGGGACCTTGCCCGTGTTGCGGCAGGCTTGCAGCACCGTCTCCAGGGCGCGGGCGTGCTCTTCGCGGGTGTCCATCTCGCGCGGGTGAAAGCCCAGCGAGAGCGACAGGTCGGAGGGGCCGACCCAGCAGCCGTCTATGCCGGGCGTCGCCAGGATGGCTTCGGCATTTTTGACCGCTTCCGCGGTTTCGATCTGGACGGCGACAAAGAGCTGGTCGTTGATCCACTCGGCATAGTCGTCGCCATAGGCGCGGGCGCGCCCCCAGCCCCAGGAGCGTTCGCCGATGGGCGGGAAGCGGCAGGCGCGCGCGGCGGCCTGGGCATCGGCTGCGGTGTTAACCATCGGCACGACAATGCCCATCATTCCATCGTCTAGCAGGCGGCCGATCAGCGAGTAGTCGTTGCGCAGCACGCGGGCCATGGGCGTGGCGCTGCCGCCGCGGAGCGCGGTCAGGGCGGCGACCGTCGAGTCATCGCCCCAGGAGGCGTGCTGGCGGTCGAGCAGCACAAAGTCAATGCCGCAGTCGCCGATGATCTCGGCAGCCAATGGCGAGACCAGAGCCAGGGAATAGCCAAACGCAGGCTTGCCTTCGAGCATCGTCTGTTTGGCGCTGTTGACACGCATGAAAAAGGCTCCCAACTAGTGGTTTGGTGGATAAAGGCAGAAACGACGGTGAATGCGCTGCCGGGGTTGGCCGCGTATTCAGGCCGCGACGCCACTGAGGGACAGCTCGCGGGCGCGGTGGCAGCTCACGAAGTGGTCCGGCATGACCTCCTCCAAGGCCGGCGTCTCGACCCGGCAGCGTTCGACGGCATAGCGGCAGCGGGGATGGAAGTAGCAACCGGAGGGCGGGTTGGCCGGGTCGGCCACGTCGCCCTCCAGAATAATGCGTTGTGTGCGCAGCCGGGGGTCGGGCTTGGGCACGGCAGAGAGCAGCGCCTCGGTGTAGGGGTGGAGCGGGCGGTGAAAGAGCGCGCGGGTGGGCGCGACCTCGACCAGCTTGCCCACGTACATCACCGCCACCCGGTCGCTCACATGTTTGACCACGCTCAGATCGTGGGCGACAAAGAGATAGGAAAGCCCCAGCTCGTTCTGGAGGTCCAGCAACAGGTTGACAATCTGCGCCTGGACCGACACGTCCAGCGCCGAGACCGGCTCGTCGGCCACGATCAGCTTCGGGTTGAGCGCCAGGGCGCGGGCGATGCCGATACGCTGGCGCTGGCCGCCGCTGAAGGCATGGGGATAGCGGTTCATGTAGGCCGCGGGCAGATTCACCAGATCGAGCAGCTCGCGCACCCGCGCCCGGCGCTGGTCCGCGCTGCGCACGCCGTTGACCAGCAGCGGCTCGCTGATAATATCGAAGATGGTCATGCGCGGGTTGAGCGACGAGTAGGGGTCTTGGAAGATCATCTGCATCTCGCGGCGCAGAGGGCGAAGCTGGCGCTTGGGCAGAGCCGCCAGGTCTATGGCCGGGCCGCCGTTGGCGCGGAAGCGGATCTCGCCTGCCGTGGGGCGCAGCGCGCGCAGGATGCAGCGCGAGGTGGTGGTCTTGCCGCAGCCGCTCTCGCCCACCAGCGAGAGGGTCTCGCCGGGATAAATGGCAAAACTGACATCGTCCACCGCGCGCACCTGGCCGACCATGCGGCGCAGCAGCCCCTTGCGAATGGGGAAGAACTTGCGCAGGTTTTTGACTTCAAGGATCGGGGTGCTGTGTGTGACGGCGGTCATGAATACAACCTAGCTATATCAACTCACCCTATACAACTTGACTTTATACAACTTGACTTTGGTACAGGAAGCAACTGACTTGGTGATCCGGCCCGATCGGCTGGAGCGTCGGCGTCTGCACGTCGCAGGTCCCGCGCATGAACTCGGCGCAGCGGGTGTGGAACGGGCAGCCCGTCGGGCGGTTGTAGGGATGGGGGATCGCGCCGCTGATGGTGGCGAGCTTGGTGCGCGGCTCGGCCAGGATGCTGGGGATCGAGCGGAGCAGTGCGCGCGTGTAGGGGTGCTTGGGCGCGTGGAAGATGGTCTCCACCGGCCCTTGCTCGACCACCCGCCCCAGGTACATCACCACCACGTCGTCGGCCATCTCGGCGATCACCCCCATGTCGTGGGTGATTAGGATGATCGCCAGCCCTTTTTCGTCCTGGAGTTGGCGCAGCAGGTCGAGGATTTGCGCCTGGGTAGTGACATCCAGCGCGGTCGTCGGCTCATCAGCGATCAGAATCTTGGGATCGCTGGAGAGCGCCATGGCGATCATCACCCGTTGGCGCAGCCCGCCGCTGAGCTGGAAGGAGTATTCGTCAATACGCCGTTCGGGCCGGGGAATGCCGACCATGCGCAGCAGCTCGATGGCGCGGTCGCGCGCCTCGCGCTTGCTCAGGTCGCTGTGCAGCCGGATAGCCTCAATAATTTGGTTGCCGACCGTGTGGTAGGGGCTGAAGGAGGTCATCGGCTCCTGAAAGATGAGCGCGATCTCGCCGCCGCGGATGTCGCGCATGAGCGGGCTGTTGGCGTCCAGCTTGGTCAGGTCCAGCTCGTCCATTTGGCCGTGGCTGTTGGTGCGGCGCAGCACAATCGAGCCGGACTCAATGCGGCCCGTTTGCTCGACGATGCGCAGGATTGAGCGGGCGGTGACGCTCTTGCCACAGCCGCTCTCGCCTACAATACCGAGCGTCTTGCCAGTGTAGACGTCAAAGCTGGCGCCGTCCACCGCACGCACCACCCCTTCATCCTGATAGTAATAGGTGCGTAAATCCTTGACCGAGAGAATGGGCAGGGGGGAGTCTGCCAGGTTCGCAACGGGGAGAGGCGCGGCGCCGCGCCGATGATCTACCATCTCAATCGTCCACTCAATCTTCTATCGAATCGCGCAAGGATCATCCGTAGGGGTCTGCGGCATCGCGTAGCCCGTCGCCCAGAAAGTTGAAGGCCAGCACCGCCAGGATGACCGGGATAGCCGGGATCAAGAGCCAGGGGGTGAGGGCGACCGATTGGATATTGGAGGCTTGCTGGAGCAGCACACCCCAACTGACGGCGGGCGCACGCAGCCCCAGCCCCAGGAAGCTCAATGAAGTCTCCGCGATGATCATGGCAGGCAGCGCCAGCGTCGTAGCGGCGATGATGTGGCTCAAGAAGGAGGGGACCATGTGTCGGAAGATGATGCGCATCTGGCTTGCCCCGGCCAGCTCGGCTGCCGTGACGAAGTCCTCCTGGCGCAGGGCCAGGAAGCGCCCGCGCACCACGCGCGCCATGGTCGTCCAGCCGATGAGGGCGATGATGATCGTGATAAAGAAATAGATGCGGGTGATGGGCCATTGCGAGGGCATGGCCGCAGCCAGCGCCATCCAGAGCGGGATGGTGGGGATCGAGCGCACGATCTCGATCACACGCTGGATGGCCGCGTCCATCGGGCCGCCGTAGAGGCCGGAGATACCGCCCAGCAAGACGCCCAGGAAGAGGCTCAAGGCCACGCCCACCAACCCAATCGTCAGGGAAGTGCGGGTGGCGAGCATCAGCCGCGAGAAAAGATCGCGGCCCTGCAGGTCGGTCCCCATCAGAAATAGGGCCTCCTCCGGTTTGCCCCCCTCAACGCCCAGCAAATGGAGATTGGTGGGGATCAGGCCAAAGAGCTTGTAGGGGTATCCCTCTGCCCAGAGGGTGAGGTACATCTTTTTCTCTGGGTCGGGCTGGTAAACCCGTTTGAAGGTCTTGGGGTCGCGCTTGCCCGTCAGCCCCAGCACATAGGGGCGGAACTGGCCCTCGTCGAACCAGAAGATGGGCTGGGGCGAGAGCAGCGAGAGCTGGGCATCGGAGCGGTGGGGGTCCGAATAGGCAAAGAAATCGGCAAAGAGCACGACGGTGTAAAACAGCGCGATCACTACAGCGGCGACCATCGCCAGCCGGTGCTTGCGGAAGCGCCACCACATAAGCTGCCATTGGGTGGCGACCGAGATACGCTCGGCGGCGGCGCGCTCGGCCTCCAGGTCGCGCTGGGGCGGCTGGGTCTGTCCGGCTAATCTCTCAATGGCTTCGGCCATCAGCCGCCTCCCTCCATGCCATAGCGGATGCGCGGGTCAATCCACATCAGAATCAGGTCCGAGATGAGCGTGCCGATCACCGTCAGCACGGCCAGCAGCAGCAGGATCGTGCCGGCCAGGAAGAGGTCTTGGGCGATAAGCGCCTTGAAGAGCAGCGGCCCCACCGTCGGCAGGCTCAACACCAGCGAGACGATGATGCTGCCCGACACGATGAAGGGAAAGATATAGCCGATGGTGCTGGCGAAGGGGTTGAGCGCGGCGCGCACCGGATATTTGAGGATCACCCGATGTTCGGCCAGCCCCTTGGCGCGCGCGGTCACCACATAGGGCTTGCGCAGCTCGTCCAGCAGATTGGCGCGCATGATGCGCACCACTTCGGCCATGCCGGCCAGCCCCAGCACAATCGCGGGCAAGGGCAGGTGTTTGAGCAGGTCCACGAACTTCTCCCAGCTCCATGGGGCCAGGGCCATCTCCGGCGAAAAGAGGCCGCCAATGCTTTCGGCGTCAAAATAGCGGTAGCTAATGTACATAATCAGCAGCGCCAGCATGAAGTTGGGGACGGCGATGCCGATGAAGCCGATAAAGGTAAAGAAGTAGTCGAGGAGCGAATATTGGCGCACGGCCGAATAGATGCCGATGGGCAGGGCCAGCGCCCAGATAAAGACCACCGCGGCCACCGAGACCACCACCGTCAGCCCCATGCGGTCGCCGATGACCTCTAGCACCGGGCGATTGTACTCCATTGCCATGCCGAAGTTGCCGCGCAGCATCAGCCCCATCCATTTGAGATATTGGATGTAGATCGGCTGGTCGAGGCCATATTGAAGGCGCAGGGCAGCAGCCTCTTCGCTGCTGACCATCGTGCCCATGCTTTGCAGCCGGGCGACATAGGCGGTCACGTAGTCGCCCGGCGGAAGCTGGATGACGACAAAGGAGATGACCGAGGCCGCCCAGATGGTCAGCAGCCCGGCGAGGATGCGCCGCAGAATGTAATTTGCCATAGCTCCAGGATAGGAGCCTGCGCCGGAGATGGTTTGTCTCCGGCGCAGGACGAACTCAGTCTACTGCTGATCAATATCCTTGAAGAAGAAGGTGGACGGGCGCGAGATGTTGGGCGTCTGCCCCGCCTGGATGTTGAACTGGCGGGACGGGATGTTGCCCATGTTGTTCTTGACGACGCGCACGCCCATAAAGGCGCCGGACTGGCCCACGGTGCCCATAGTCCAGACCTCGTCCGTGATGATCTTCCAGATCTCCTGGCCGATGGTGATGCGCTCTTCAGGCGTCGCGACCAGCCCCTGGCTGAAGAGGTCCAGCACTGCCTTCACATTGTCGGGCGGCTCAATGCCCTGTGCTCCGCCGGTGGAGTACCAGACGCCAAAGGCTGGGCCGGTGCCGGAGGTCTCGTTGATGGGAATGGCGTGGTAGGGGTAGAGATACAGCTCATCGGTGCCGTCGTTCTGCCACAGGAAGATCTGTAGCTCATTGGCCGCCCGCCGCTGCTCCACCAGACCGCGCTCGGACTCGACGACGTTGGCGAAGATGCCGACCTCGGCCCAGTCCTCCTTGACCAGCTCGGCCAGTTGAGTGAACTGGATAAAGGCGGGGATGGCCGGGATCTCCAGGATCAGCCGCTCGCCGTTATCGGTGCGGACGCGGTAGCCTTCGGCGTCGCGCTCGGTCAGGCCGATGCTGTCCAGAAGCTGATTGGCCTGTTCCGGGTCATAGACCGACCACAGCTCGCGGTATTCGGGGCCGGGGTTGAAGACCGAGCTTTCGGCCACCACCGCCGAGCCGGGCACGCCGATGCCCAGAAAGATGATCTCGT
This sequence comes from Caldilineaceae bacterium, assembly GCA_035574055.1. Taxonomy (GTDB): domain Bacteria; phylum Chloroflexota; class Anaerolineae; order Caldilineales; family Caldilineaceae; genus QEUY01. The sequence continues at coordinate 983 of DATLZJ010000371.1, read as the reverse complement.
TGATCGAGTCCCGGTCCACGGCCAGCGAGAGGGCGCGGCGGAAATCCACGTTCCGGAGCCACTTGCCGATCTCCGGGTCGGCCTGGTAGCTCTGGTTGAACATGAAAGCGCCGTCCGCGCCGTGCTGGGCCGGGTCGAGGTAGAGGGTGTAGTTGCCCTGCTCTTGGTTCTCCAGGAAGACCGGGATGTTGGCAATCGAGAGGTGGCGGGCCTGGTAGTCGAACTCGCCGGCGATGGCGCGCAGGTTGAGCACCTCCAGGTTTTCGGCCAGGCTCATGGAGATGCGGTCAATATAGGGGAGCTGGTTGCCGGCGGTGTCCACGCCGAAATAGTAGGGGTTGCGCTCCAGCACCCAGGGGTCGCCGGTGATGGGGCTGACCGTCTTCCAGGGGGTCAACACCGGCAGGTCCGGGTTGACGGCCCAGGTGTTGCGGTCCTTGAAGAGGTTGACCCAGTTGTCGAAGCCCGCTTCGGCGACTTTGGCGTCCAGCTCGGCCTGGTCCACGAAGTCGGGATGGAACTGTTCGAGATAGTGGGCCGGGGCAAAGCCGCCCATACCCACATTGCCGAAGATGGCATGGCCGCCGAAGACGTTGACCGAGCTGGCGAGCACCTCCAGGAAGAGGGTATTGGGCTGCGGGAAGGTGAAGCGCACGGTGTAATCGTCCACCATCTCCAGGGAAGCGCCGGCGTCAATGTTGAAGAAGGGGGAGCGCACCGGCACCAGTTCTTCGTTCTGGTACATATGCTCATACCAGAACATGATGTCGTTGGCGGTAAAGGGTTCACCGTCGGACCATTTCAGCCCGCGGCGCAGGAAGATGGTGATGGTCGTGCCGTCTTCGCTCACCTCCCAGCCTTTGGCGACGTTGGGGGTCAGCTCCGGGAAGTTGACGGCGTCCCAGAAGAGGAGCCGGTCGCCGCCGGCGACGCGATGGCCGTTCTGGCCGTCGGCGGGGCCGGTGAAGCCACGGCGCCAGGTG
>DATLZJ010000370.1:0-12594 GCA_035574055.1 Caldilineaceae bacterium | reverse complement strand
CGCTATGCAGCGCATGACCGCCATTGTGCGAGGCTATGTCCAAGGCGTCTATTTTCGGGCTTCTGCCCAAGAGGAGGCCGTCCGGCTGGGGTTGACCGGCTGGGTCGCCAATCAGTGGGACGGCTCGGTGAAGGCCGTCGCTGAAGGTCCCGACCAGGCGTTGCGCCAATTTCTCCGGTGGCTGCACCATGGGCCGCCTGCCGCGCGCGTTGAGCAGGTGGATGTGCAATGGTCCGAGGCCACCGGCGAGTTCCATAGCTTCCAGGTCCGGCATTGAGCCAGGCCCAGAAGAAAGGAGGAACCATGCTCCGAAAGACCCATACGCCGTTCTTGTCTCCCGCACCTCTCTCAAAGCGATCCGCCATCCCGCCGGTTGTGGGGGCAGTGGCCTTTGCCTGCCTGTTGTTTGGCCTGGTGTGGATAGCGCTGGGCAGACCAGCGCAGGCGCAGAGCGATGATCCTGTCGAGGCGGCGGCTATCGAGGACGTGATCCCGGTGGTGGGGCTGAATCCGGCTGCGGTGGACGATGGGAACTGCTCGCTGATTGAGGCCATTGACAACGCCAACGCCGATGCGCCGGTCCACGACGACTGCCCGCCGGGTGACGGCGCCGACACCATCCGCCTCATGTCCGAGGCCGTCTATCTCTTTGACAGCGTCCACAATATGACGGATGGCGCCAACGCGCTGCCTTCGATCACCAGCGAGATCATCATCGAGGGCAAAGGCGCGACCCTGGTGCGCAACATCCCCAACAATGCGCCGCCCTTTCGCTTCTTCCATGTCGCGCCCGGCGGGGACCTGACCTTGCTCAATTTGGGCCTGCGCCACGGCGCAGTAGGCTTGACCGGCACCCTGGCGTTGCCCGCGGTGGGTGGGGCGATCCTCAATCGGGGGACAACGCGAGTCATCGCCAGCACCATCAGCTATAACGTGGCGACCTTCGGCGGCGCGATCTTCAGCGACCCCATCACCGGCTCGCTCGCTATCACCGGCAGTATCTTCAGCTTCAACCAGGCAGACATGACGGGCGGCGCGATCTTCAACCGCGGCGCGGGCAGCATCGCCACAACGACCTTGAGCCGCAACGTCGCGGGCGCCGATGGCGGCGCGCTCTACACCAGCTCGGCGCCCTTCACCATCCGCGCCAGCACCCTGCGCAATAACCGCAGCGGCGGCGTCGGTGGGGCGCTCGCCGCGGGCGCGCAGCTCTCCCATAGCACGGTGCTGGTGGAGAACAGCCAAATCTTCAGCAACACGGCAGAGACCGCCGGAGGCGGCGTCTGGAATGGCGCGAGCGACGGCTATACCGCCACCCTGACCCTACGCAGCAGCGCCATCACCAGCAATAGTGTGAGCAGCCAGGCTGTCATTTCGACCACGGGCGAGGGGACGGGCGGCGGCATCACCAATCTGGCAGCGCCGAGCGCCGCCCAAGCGTCGGCCTGGTTGACCTTGGAGCAAAGCCTGGTAGCCGAAAACTGGGCGCAGAGCGGCGGCGGCATTGCCAATCTCGCGCCTTCCACCGCAGCGCCGCCCACGGCGGCGCTGGCGGTGATCCGGAGCACGGTCGCCAACAACCGCGCCCAAGGCGGCGCCGGGGGCGGTCTGTTCAATCTGAACGGGCGTCTGACCATCGCCAATGCGACCATCAGCGGCAACCGGGCGCTGGGCAACGTCGTCGAAGAGGCAAGTGTGGGCAGTCTGGCCGGCGGGATGGGCGGCGGCATCGCCAATACGGGCGATGGCCTGACCGGAACGCTGGCACTGCTTAACAGCACCGTCGCGTCCAACACCTCCTCGTCGGCAGGCAGCGGGCTGGCAAACGTAGGGCTGGTTTCGGGCGTCTTTGCCATCGCACAGGTGGGGAACAGTCTCTTTGTGGGCAACGGCGCTGCCGTCAGCGAGCCGGTGACGATTCCGGTTACGATACCGAATACCTCGACCGCGCTGATTGCGACGAGCGCCGTCACAACGCCCACGGTGGGCGCAACCTGCTTCAACGCCAATGGCTCGCTGGCCTCGCTCGGCCACAACCTGGAGGACGGCGATACCTGTGGCTTTAACCAGAGCGGCGACCTGCCCAATACGCCGGTTGCGCTGGGGCCATTGGCGAACAACGGCGGCCCCACGCCTACCCATGCCATTCCCTTCCCCAGCGCGGCGGCGAACCAGGGAGACAATGCGATCTGCAGCGCGCCGCCGGTCGGCGGGGTGGACCAACGGGGCGTGACCCGGCCTCAGGGATTTGACTGCGACATCGGCGCCTATGAGGTGGCGCCGGGGTTGCTGATCCAATATATGCCGATCATGAAGCGTGACCTGTCTACAAGGCCGCCGGAACAGTAGGGAGGGACGGTGAGCGGCGGGTAGTCGCCCACCGGCTCCCTGCGCCAAGACCGTTTGGCTAATTACCGGCGTATGTTGATCCTCCGGCCAGCGCATCCAGAATGGTCTGCATGACGTGGCGCATTAACTCGACATAGGAAGGGGCCGGGCCATCAGGCGCGCTGAGCGACGCTGCGTAGAGCGTCACCAGCTCCACGCCTGCATCCTGGGCAAGCTGGCGCGCCAGGCTCGGGCTGACGCCCGTGCCGACAAAGATCGCGGACACACCCTCGGCCCGCATCTGATCCTGGAGCGCGGCCAACTCTTGGGCAGAGGGTTCTGCCAGGGTGCTCAGCGAGGGGATGACCGTGCCGATGACCGTGAAGCCATAGGCGCGGGCGAAGTAGGCGAACTCGTTGTGGTCTGTGACCAGCTTACGCTGCTCCGGGGGCAGGCTTTCGGCCATGGCGCGCAGCTCTTGGTCCAGCGCCTCCAGCGTTGCCTGATAGGCTTCGGCGGCGGCAGCATACGCACCGGCATGAGCCGGGTCCAGCGCGCTCAACGCCTGGCGGATGGTCTCGGTCCAGCGTTGGACATTGGCGACATCGAGCCAGGTATGGGGGTCGGCGCCTGTGTGGCCGTGAGCGTCTGCCTCGCCTGTTTCTTCCTCATGCGCGTGCTCATCCGCCAAGGATAACGGCTCTACCCCTGCGTTGACCGAGAGTACGGGCGCGCCATTGTCTAGGTTCTCCAGTACGGGCAGCAGCGCCTCCTCCAGCCCAAGCCCATTGATAAAGATGACCTGGGCCTCGTTGAGGGTGCGCAGGTCTTGCGGCGTGGGGGTGTAGGCGTGCGGGTCGGCGCCCAAGGGAAGCAGCGTTGCCAGCGTGATCAAGTCGCCGCCTACTTGGGCCACCACATCGGCGATAATGCTGGTGGTGGCGACGACGCGCAGCTTCTCCCCCGCGGCCAGGGGGACGGCGCGCAGAGCGGGCAATTCTGCCGTCTGTCCCGCCGCATCGCTCAACTCGTCGTGAGCATGATCCGCCTCGTGGGCATCGCCGGCGGCGACCGCCTCGCCGGTCGCGTCAGTGGCAGCCGCGTCGGTGGCAGTTGGAGCGCCGCATCCTGACAAAACGAGCAAGAGCAGGGCGACCAAGACGAGTACATTCTGATAGATGAATCGTCGAGTTGGCATGGCAGTTCCCGGCGCATAGCGCCCTGTAATTGAGATTGATTCTCATTTAGGGACGCCATTGTAATCACGCGAAGAGCCATTGTCAACTCGGCCCGCCTGGTAACTCTGGCTGGCGACTGCTGGCTGATTTCAGAAGTAGCGGAAGCGCCATCCGCCACAGCCGAAAAGCCAGCCGCCAACGACCAATCACAACTTGTACCCAAAGCGCCGCAAGAGCTGCTTCCGCGCAGCGATCTGCTCTTCCTCCTCGACCCCTTTGGACTTGAAGCCGTCCACCACACCGAGGATGCCCCGGCCCTGCTCCGTTTCTACCACGATCACTTCCGTGGGGTTGGCCGTGGCGCAGAAGATACGGCAGACCTCCGGCACCGCCTGGACGGTCTTGAGGACATTGATCGGGTAGAAGCCTTCACCCAAGAAGAGGATAAAGCTGTGGCCGGCGGAGAGCGCCAGCGCGTTCCGCTTCGCCAGCTCGATCATGCTCTCGTCGGTCCCACTCCAGCGCACCAGCGTAGGGCCGGATGCCTCGCAAAAGGCCAGGCCAAACTTGATGCCCGGCACCGCGCCGACCAGCGCCTCATGGATGTCCTCGACGGTCTTGATGAAGTGGCTTTGGCCCAGGATGAAGTTGATCGCGTCAGGCTTTTCGATCCGCACCACTGATAGGTCCATAGCTAGAGATGCTCCTTGAGTAAGACTGCTGGCGGGTGACTGGAGACTGTTGACTGGCGCTGCAAGCCAGCAGTCTCCAGTCACCCGCGCCATGCCGTGACAGGGGCCATGGTTTTGTGAACAGAAGAGGGCGGCCTCAGCGTCGGTGCGCTCTCCTAGCGCACGCGCTGGCTAGGCATCGAGTTCTTGCTGACACGTCCGTGCGGCAGGATGCCGCCCCTACAGAACAGGCCGCGTAGGTGCGCGATCCTAGCGCACGCTCCCCCATCGCGGCCCGTGCGCGTCGCCAGCGGCGCTGATGTCGCCCCGACAAAAACGTTGGTCTCGTCGGTGCGCTATGCTAGCGCACGTTCTGGTCTGACATGCCTGTGCGGTAGGATACCGCACAGGCATATCCGTAGGTGCGGTAGGATACCGCACCTACGTGCTGCTCCATTCTGGGCTACCAGCTATCAGCCTGGACTTCTAGTCCAAGGCTGCTCGTCGCCCGTCGTCAGTCAGCGGTCATTTATACAACGGCCCAAAGTTGGCGCAGGCGCGGAAGTCCGCGCCCATCGGCTCATTGGCCCCGAACTCGGTCCAGGCGCTGGGGCGGAAAATCTGCTCCTCCGGCACATTATGCATATAGACCGGGATGCGCAGCATGGAACAGAGGGTCATGAGGTCGGCCCCAATGTGGCCGTAGGCGATAGCCCCGTGGTTGGCGCCCCAGTTGTTCATGACCGTGTAGACATCGCGGAAGGGGCCGCTGCCGGTGGTCTCCGGCACGAACCAGGTGGTCGGCCAGGTCGGGTTGGTGCGCTCGTCTAGAGCGGTGTGGACTTCGTCAGGCAAATCCACTGTATAACCCTGGGCGATCTGCATGGCCGGCCCTAGCCCCTGCACCAGATTGACCCGGCACATGGTGACGGGCATCCCGCCACGTGTGCGGAAGCGGGTGGACCAGCCGCCGCCGCGGAAGTAGCCGAGGTCGCCCGGATGCCAGGTAGTGGCTTCGAGACAGGCCACGGCCTCCTCCGGCGTGATCTCCCAATAGGGCTTCATGGCCGGCTCGCCGTTGCGGCTCTGGCGGCCTGTGCCGTCCAGCGTGGCCGGGCCGGAGTTGATCAGGTGCAGGATGCCATCCGCCGCCCGGTCGCGCAGCTCATAGCCCGTGACCCGCTTGACCGCCGCCGGACTCCAGTAGGTGCGCACATCGGCGAAGATTTGGGCGGCGTTGGTGAGCAGATAGCCAAAGAGCATGGAAACGCCGTTCATGGCGTCGTTCTCGGTGGCGATGATGTAGGGCGCGCGGATGCCGGTCCAGTCAAAGGAGGAGTTGAGGATCGCCTCCAGGAAGTCGCCGTTGGGCATGAAGTCGGTCCACTGGCGCTGGCCCTGGAAGCCGCCGGCCAGCGCATTGTGGCCGTGGGCTTCCTCGCCAAAGCCCATCTCGGCCAGCTTGGGGTTGCCCACCATCAGGTCGCGGGCGATCAGCGCCATCTTGACCGATGTCGCCCAGGCGGCATCCTTTTGTTGCCGGCTCTGTTGGCGCTCCGGTGGGTTGTAATCCTTGCCCTCCTTGCAGTACTCCTTCACCCAGGCCATTGCCTGCTCGAACTCGGCCTGGTCGTAGATATTGTGATGCATACGCCGGATGAACTCCACCATGTCAATGGTCTCCACCCGCATCCCCAGATATTCCTCGAAGAAGGGATGGTTGACAATGGAGCCGGCGATGCCCATGGAGACGCCGCCCATCGCCAGATAGCTCTTGCCGCGCATGTTCGCCACCGCTAGCCCGGCGCGGGCAAAGCGCAGCAGCTTCTCCTGCACATCGGGCGGGATCGAGCGGTCGCCGGCGTCCTGGACATCGCGGCCATAGATGTTGAAGATGGGCAGCCCCTTCTGGTTGTGGGCCGCCGACACCGCGGCCAGATAGACGGCGCCGGGCCGCTCGGTGCCGTTGAAGCCCCAGACCGCCTTGGGGATCAGCGGGTCCATATCCATCGTTTCGGAGCCGTAGCACCAGCAGGGGGTGACGGTGATGGAGAGGCCCACACCCTCGCGGCGGAACTTCTCGGCGGCGAGCGCGGCCTCGGCCACACCGCCGATGGTGCGGTCGGCGATCACACATTCCACCGGTAGCCCGTTGTAGTGGCGCAGGTTGTTGCTCAGGAACTCCGCTACGCCGCGGGCCATCGCCATGGTCTGTTCTTCCAGAGATTCGCGGACGCCGCCCAGGCGCCCGTCAATGGTGGGGCGAATCCCGATCTTGGGCATATCGCCGATGAGACGGTTGACCGGCGCGACCGGGGCAAACGAGGTACTAGTGGCCATAGGTAATGACTCCTTCGACTAGAGTGCTTTAATCAGGCGCGAAGAAATTCCAGCTAGATGATTATCTGCCGGCTGCGGCAGCAACGATCTGCTCGATGTGCGCGGCCATGCGGCGGGCCTCCTCGGCGTCCAGCACTCCGGCCTCCATCTCACAGGTATAGCTGCCGCCAGGCGGAATGGTCTTGAGGTTGCCTTTGGCTTTTTCGGCGCTGTAGCCCTCCGGCTCGGCGGTAGCCGGCAAAACCAGCCCCAACGCGTCCTGGTCGGGGGTACGGCAGATCCAGCGCACGCCCTTGTCGAGCTGGGCGGGGCGATGGCGGATATAATCGGCGTTGCCGTCGGGGTGGACCTGCATACTGTGCGCCCAGCCTTCGGCGTCGGCGGCATAATCTATGGTAAAGACGATCTCCGGGTCGAAGGCCAGCTCCGGCGCCAGCACATGGTGCTTCTCCGGATGTTGCTCCAGCTCCTGCATGAACTCGCGGTAGCCAGGGCCGGGATGCACATGGGAGGGGATGCTCTTGCGAATCCGCACATGGGCTGGCGTGGCCGGCGCGCTGTAGACCAACCGCCCATTGTCCACCGGCCGGAAGTTGACGTGGGCCAGGTACATGAACTCCATAGGTGTGCGCTTGAGGTTGGTGACGGTGAGGGCGATGGTGCAGCGCCGCTCGCCGGCGTAGAGCTTGACCAGTGGATGGGCGACGTAGTTGTGGCTGAAGGCGACGGTATGGCGATATTCGCCGCCCAAGCCGATGTAGGTCCCTCGCTCGTCACGGCCCAAGACAAGCCACGCCTTCTGGTAAGGAGCGTTGGGTAGCTCGCCGTGGAGCGGGTGATTGTCCTCGGCAGTGGGCACCCCCATCGCCGTCGCGCCGCAGTGCAGCAGGAAGCCGCCGTAGGTCTCCAGATAGTTCTGGGTAGGGCGCGGCTGGTCGAACATGGATTTCATGGTCAGGTTGCGCCCGCCAAAGGTCGCCGACCAGATCTGTTGGCCCTGGAAGGGCAGCAGCACCAGCTCGCCCTGATCGTTGCGCAGCCGCAGCGCGGCAACGCCGGAGTCAAAGCGGAAGAGACTAGCGGCGAGGGGAGCTTGCTCGACAAGGGGCCGCTCTTTGGCGTCAAAAAACCCAGAGTAGAGATGAAGGGTCGTCTGCTGTTCAGCCATTGTGTTAGGACCTCAGTCGTATGATTGGCGAGTCGTATGATTGGCGAGTCGTATGATTGGCAAGTTGTATTAGCGGTCGTGTTTGCGCTTGATTGTAGTTGTGGTCCTGTCTGCATCGGCCGTGGAGCGCCCCTTAGCAAGGGAGCGCATCGTTCACGGTTGGAGAGGGAGTTATAGAAATCGTATCAGGTGCGCGGGCAGCCGTCAAAGATGGAATTCTCCGGCTTAGGTGCGAGCTTCGCTCTGCCTTTCTGGAGTTTTTTTGGGCTTTTCTGGGGCGCTATGCGAGAACTTTGACACTGCTGCAAGGACGCATATACAATGAAAGCTAGTCTTTGTCTGTCCTCACGCAGGCGGCGCCGGTGTGATGTCTATGCCGGTGATCGCTTTGCCGTACATGGTTTCGCGGGGATCGCTCCGCCATGACCCTACGGCTTCCAACGATCACAGCGCTCGAGCAGTTCAGGGAACCAGCGCATATAACCAATGCAGAAAAAAAAGAGGAGAACCCTATGACGTCCAAGCAGTGGTGGCGTGTCCTACTAGGCAGTTTGCTGATCATTTTGCTGATCAGTGGCTGTGCAGCCCCGGCGCCGTCCGGCACGGGCGCAGAGGCGCCGGCAGAGGAGGCCGCGCCGGCGGAGGAAGCAGCCCCGGCAGAGGAAGCGGCAGCCGAGGCCACCGAAGCGCCGGCAGAGGAGGCCGCCGCGGAGTCCGGCGACCGGCCCTATATCCCCATTATCTCCAAGGGCTTCCAGCACCAGTTCTGGCAGGCAGTACGCCAGGGCGCCGAGCAGGCCGCGGAGGAGTTCAACGTCGAGATCACCTTCGAGGGGCCGGAGTCCGAGTCCCAGGTAGACAAGCAGATCGAGATGTTGCAGGCTGCGCTCGCCAAGAACCCGGACGCCATCTGTCTTGCCGCGCTGGACAGCCAGGCGGTCGTCCCCTTGCTGGAGGAGGCCGAGGCCGCCGGTATCCCGGTCGTCGGCTTTGACTCTGGTGTGGACAGTGACATTCCCGTCACCACAGCGGCCACCGACAACATTGCCGCCGCCGCCGCCGCCGCCGACAAGATGGCCGAGCTGATCGGCGGCGAGGGCGAGATCGCGGTAATTGTCCACGACCAGACCAGCCGCACCGGCATTGACCGCCGCGACGGCTTTGTCAACCGCATCGAGGAGGCCTATCCCAATATTGAGATCGTGGACATCCAGTATGGCGGCGGCGACCACCTCCGCTCCACCGACTTGGCGAAGGCCATCATCCAGGCCCACCCCAACCTGAAGGGCATCTTCGGCGCCAATGAAGGCTCTGCCATCGGCGTCCTCAACGCGGTGACCGAGTTGGGCAGGGAAGGCGAGATCGTGGTGATCGGCTATGACTCCGGCAAGCAGCAGATGGATGCGATCCGCAGCGGCGTCATGGCCGGCGCCATCACCCAGAACCCGGTGGGCATCGGCTACAAGTGTGTCGAGGCGGCCGTCAAGGCGATCAACGGCGAAGAGCTGCCCGAGGTTATTGACACCGGCTTCTACTGGTACGATGCGACCAACATTGACTCGGAGGAGATCGCGCCGCTGCTCTACGAGTAGCTGTGCAGTTGACTGGTTGAGATGACTTGCTGAATGGTGGGCTGGCTGAGTTGCTGACCGGCTGAATTGTTAAGGTGAGGGGGGACGCACGTTCACAGGGAAGCTACCCATGGACCTGCGTCCCTCGCTTGTGTTACGTGAAGCGCCAACAAGAGAGCCATACAGCAAGCCGATCCGTAGGTGCGCTATCTTAGCGCACATCCTGGCTCAACGAATACGTGCGGCAGGATGCCGCACCTACGAGATGGCTGAGAGCGCGGGGCAGCGTCGGTGCGCGATCCTAGCGCACGCATCGGCATAGCGCTCATGTCGCGCCGCCAGGCCGCTGGTTATCGAAAGCGACTCTCCGCCGGTGGAGCGTAGAGGTTGACCCATATAACACCCTATGGCTGACACAGACGTATTGGTCTTGATGGAAGGGATTGATAAATCCTTTCCGGGCGTCCACGCGCTGGACCATTGCCGGTTCGAGCTGCGCGCCGGCGAGGTCCATGCCCTGGTCGGCGAAAACGGCGCGGGCAAATCTACCTTGATGAAGGTGCTGGCGGGCGTCTACAGCAAAGACGCCGGGCGCATTGTCTTCAAGGGACGGGAGGTGGAAATTCCCAACCCCCGCGCGGCCCAGGCCTTGGGCATCAGTATGATCCACCAAGAGCTGAACCTGATGCCTCACCTGACGGTGGCGGAGAATATCTTTATCGGCCGCGAGCCGCGGCGGGCGGGCGGGCTGCTGCTCGACGACGCCGCCCTCAATCGAGCCGCCCGCGAGCTGCTGGATTCGATGCACCTCAAGCTCGACCCCCGCGCCAAGGTCGCCGATTTGACCGTCGCCAAACAGCAGATGGTAGAGATTGCCAAGGCGCTCTCCTACAACTCCCAAGTGCTGATCATGGATGAGCCGACCGCGGCGCTGACCGAGGCGGAGATTGACGAGCTATTCACCATCATCCGCAAGCTGCGCGAGCAGGGGGTGGGCATTGTCCACATCTCGCACCGGCTGGAGGAGCTAAAACGCATCTCCGACCGGGTGACGGTCATGCGCGATGGCCGCTATATCAATACGGTGCAGACAGCCGACGTGCCCATTGACCAGATCATCAGCATGATGGTCGGGCGCACCATTTATGAGTCGTCGCCGGAGGCGCCCCCAGAGACGGACCGCGAGGTGGTGCTGGAGGTGCGCAACTTGAACCGGGGCACGGCCTTGCGCGATATCAATTTCAGCCTCAAAAAGGGCGAGATTCTAGGCTTCGCCGGGTTGATGGGCGCCGGGCGCACCGAGGTCGCCCGCGCCGTCTTTGGGGCCGACCCGATTGACTCCGGCGAAATCCTGGTGCGTGGCAGGCCAGCTCACATCCGCAACCCGCGCGATGCCGTCCGCGCCGGTATCGGCTATCTCTCCGAAGACCGTAAACGGTATGGGCTGGCGCTGGGGATGGATGTGGAGGCGAATGTTGTGCTGGCGGCCTTTCAGAAGTTCCTGGGCTGGCTGGGCTGGGTCAACCGCTCCCAGACCCGGGCGACCGCCTCCCATTATGTAGATGCGCTCGCCATCAAGACGCCCAGCCTGCAACAGCGGGTCAAGAATCTCTCCGGCGGCAACCAGCAAAAGGTGGTCATCGGCAAGTGGCTGACCGCCAACACCGACATTTTGATCTTTGACGAGCCGACGCGCGGCATTGATGTGGGGGCCAAGAGCGAGATCTACAAGTTATTGAACGAGCTGGCGCGCCAGGGCAAGTCCATCATCATGATCTCGTCGGAGCTGCCGGAAATCCTGCGCATGAGCCACCGCATCATTGTCATGTGCGAGGGGCGCATTACCGGCGAGTTGAGCAGCGCCGAGGCGACGCAAGAGGCAATCATGACGCTGGCGACCCAGCGCGGCGGTCTTGTCGCCACGAATGGCGCAAACGGCAATGGCGCCAATGGCGCTGGAGACGGCGCCGGCAGCGGAGGCGCCCCTGTTCCTACGAAAGTCCAATCAGCATGAGCATCGAAACCACCACCTTGACCCAAACCCGCACCCGCTCGATCTTTCGTTCGGATGCGACCCAAAAGCTGCTGGCCTTTGCCGGCCTGATCGTGCTCTTTGTGGTCTTCAGCCTGGCCTCGCCGGCCTTCATGACCTTTGACAACATCATCGGCATCCTGCTGGCGACCGCGGTCAACGGCATTCTGGCGTTGGGCGTGACCTTTGTCATCATTACCGGCGGCATTGACCTCTCCGTGGGCACCGTCATGACCTTGTCTTCGGTGATGGTCGGCGTTTTTATCACTATGTGGGGCTTGCCTATTCCGGTGGGCATCCTGGCGGGGCTGGCGACCGGCGCGCTGGCCGGGTTGGTCAACGGCCTGACCATCTCGCGCATGAAGATTCCGCCCTTTATTGCCACGCTGGGCATGATGATGATGGCCCGCGGCCTGTCGCTGGTCATCTCCGGGGCCAAGCCCATCTACTTCAACGATACGCCGGTCTTCCGCCAGCTCGCGATGGGTTCGACCCTGGGCCGGGTGATCCCCGGCTTTGATGTGCCCAATGCAGTGCTGGTGCTCTTCCTGGCTGCGATCATTGCCAACCTGATCCTGACCAAGACGGTGCTGGGGCGTTACTGTGTGGCGCTGGGCAGCAACGAGGAGGCGACGCGGCTCTCCGGCGTCAACGTCAACGGCTGGAAGACGGCCATCTATGCGCTGGGCGGCGCGTTTAGCGGGCTGGGCGGCGTGATCATGGCGGCCCGGCTCAACTCGGCCCAACCGGCCCTGGGCGCCGGCTATGAGCTGGACGCCATCGCCGCGGTGGTGATCGGCGGCACCTCGTTGAGCGGCGGCGAGGGGACGATCTTGGGCACCATCATCGGCGCATTTATCATCAGCGTCTTGACCAACGGCCTGCGCATCCTGTCGGTGCCCCAGGAGTGGCAGATGGTGGTGACCGGCGCGATTGTGATCTTCGCCGTCTACGCCGACATCATTCGCAGACGGCAACAGTAGAGGCGCCGGCTTGGTTTCTTTACAGATTGCGGGAGATGCTGTCCCTGGGGCTGATCACGAGCACGATGAGGCGGTCATCCTCGATGCTGTCGATCACACACCAATCGCCCACCCTGATGCGATATCTTCACGTTCATCGGGCGCTCCAGACAGAAATAGCTGTAGACTGTACAGACATTCTGGTATAGGATTGGCTTCCGTGTTCATCTCGGCAAGGTGGTTCAGGGTTTCAAAGGCGTTCTTGCTGAAAAGGCCGTAGAATTTGACAATCTAGCCGGCGGCGCGTATACTGGACATGTTGCTCGGTAGACTGCATGCGACTT
>DATLZJ010000369.1:0-8656 GCA_035574055.1 Caldilineaceae bacterium | reverse complement strand
GTCCTTTGGCAACTGCCAGCCGCCCGCCAGCAGGTTGTCGCGCGCCTGCGCGACCGTGCGCGCGCCGATGATGGCGCTGGTGATCGCCGGCTGCTCCAACACCCAGCGGATGGCGATCTGGGCGGGGCTGCGGTTCAGCTCCTTCGCCACCTCCAGCAACACGGCCAGCGTCTCATCGGCATTGGCGGCAAAATAACGTTCCGGATAGGCCCACCCCTCGGCGGAACGGCTGCCGGCCACTTTGTGCTCGCCAGGGCGATATTTGCCGCTGAGAAAGCCGCCGGCCAGCGGACTCCACACAACCACCCCCAGCCCCTTGAGCTGGCAAACGGGGATCAGCTCCTCCTCGATATCGCGCACGACCAGGCTGTATTGAGGCTGGTAACACTCGAATCGAGCTAGGTTCTTGCTGTCGGAGATCCACAGCGCCTCCATCAACCGCCAGGCCTCGTAATTGCTGCACGCAATGTAGCGCACCTTGCCCTGGTGTACCAGGTCATCGAACGCGCGCAGCATCTCCTCCAGGGGCGTCTGGATGTCTACATGGTGGATGTAGTACATATCCACATAATCGGTTTGCAGACGTTTCAGGCTGTCTTCAATGGCGCGCAGGATATGAACTCTGGACATGCCGGAGTCATTGGGCGAAGGCCCCATGGGATTAAAGACCTTGGTGGCGATGATCGCGTCCTGACGGCGGCCCTTGAGGGCCTCCCCTAGCATGATTTCCGACTGGCCGTTGCTGTACGAATTGGCAGTATCAAAGAAATTAACGCCAGCCTCCCAGGCCAGGTCCACGATGCGCTTGGCTTCGGCCTGGTCCGTGCCATGCCCAAAGGTCATCGTGCCCAGGCAGATTTCCGACACCTTCAGCCCGCTGCGGCCCATTCTCCGGTATTCCATGCATCCCTCCTGACTAACACTGGCGGGGCGCGCCGTCGCCGGGACAGGACGCGACGCCCCTCGTGGTCTCCTGTGCTCTATGGAAGATGGTGCGATTGGCCGTGACAGGGTACAGAAATCAAAGTGTACAGAAATCAACCGGTCAGGACAAATAGCGGGGAGTTTAGAGACAGCGTAGCATAGTTGCGCCTACACAGGCACGGCGATGTGGCAGAGACGCTGCACCGCAGCCGAGCTAGGGTGCAGCCGTCTTGCCCTCGCTGCCTCCTGCCGGTTTGGCTTGCTCGGGCGCGCCGGCGTCTGTCTCCTTGCTGCGATGCGGCGCCGGTTCCACGGGGAAGGTTGCTTGACGTAGAACGGCACAGGTGGGCCACATGCCTCGCGGACAGTAGATTTGGTGACCTTTGAGGCCATACTCTGGACAGGCAGCGTGGTATTGACCACACTGTTCGAGAGGCCGGCAGATGGCGGTGTGCATTTGTCGGCATGGGCATCTGTACACCAGCGACCATCAATCAGGTAACGGAACTCATAGCAGCGCCCAGCCGGCAGGTCGAGCATGGCCTGCCAGACCCCATGCCGATTTTGCCGCAGCGGCGTGGCCGTTTGGTCCCAATCGTTAAAGTCTCCTACCACAAAGACCCGATCTGCCCACAGCGATGCCGGAAGCTCAAAGATCACGCGGACATAGCCAGGCTTTGGGGAGGGTGTCTTGTAGAGCATGGCATCCTCCCTTCGATGAAAAAAAATGGTCAAACACTGTCTAACCCAAGTATCAATCCGACCGCTAGATGAAAAACTGGTAAGTCGGATAGTCTATGCCCTGGTCAACTGACCAGGTTCCGTTGAAAAGCCTAGTCCTTCCTGCTCATAGGCAGGCAAGCAGGGAGAATGTTGGCCCGATCGCGCAGCCCGATGATGTAGGTAGGATGCCGCATAGCTGGTCGAATAGCCAGGCTGTCCCCTCGCCAGTTGACCAGTGTCAACTACAGGGGAGCGATCTACCCTGAGAGATGGCGGGGTTGCGGGAGTCCCGGCCTGCCGGCCCGCGTGAGTTTTTCTATTTCTCCACAAGATGACAATAGGGTGATATATGTCTAGGCAAAGCCCCCTCTGCCCAACAACTGGCAAGGATGCCCGTCGGCTATGTATGGCTAGGTGGGCAGCGGTTGGTTCGGCTACGACCGGCAGGACGGCGAGTGCCACACGTCCGTCACCTGTACAAATACCTGGACACACCGCTGCCCAAACACAAGCGGTTCTTTTTCCGTACCGAATCCGGCTACTTAGGGGTGGAGGCAGCCAGCCTCTTTGAGTTCAGGGAGTTGCTGCCAACCTTACCCGAGGCAAGCCTTGCCTATCACCAGAGACGCGGCGACTTTGCCAAATGGGCACGAGGCGCCCTAGGCGATGAAATTCTTGCAGCACATCTGGAGAAGTTGGCCCACAGGAACGAGATGGCAGGAGAAACACTGCGCCAAGCTCTGCTCCAACGGGTCACCGACCGCTACCTTGAGTTAAACGCCGCACGATAGACGTTGGCGGATACGGCTGTGGATACGGCGCCCCTACCATTCGACCTGGCGGACAGGCCGGCGATACCGCTCCAAACGCTCGATCTCACGTTGGCATTGCACACACAGGGTTGCGTCCGGCTGCGCCAGTAACCGCTCCTGCAGGATCGGCTGGCCGCAGCGAGCACAAACGCCGTAGCGCCCCTCATCTATCAAATGCAAGGCTGCGTCAATGGCTTGAAGCCTGCGGTTCAGGATAGCGGTGATGACGGCATTCCGGTCAAGCTCGACGATCTCCTCGTCGCCCTCGTCCGGTTCAAGATCGATCTCCACCTGCATGCATTCGTGCAGATGGCCTAGCTCCTTCAGCACTTGCTTACGCGCTTGGAGCAATTGGCGCCTAACGCTCGAGACCTGTTCCGACATTAGCCACTCCTTTGTGGATTTGACGGTTGTGTGGATGGGCCCCGCTTGGGGTGTAACGGTGTTCCTTCGCTTTCAATTCCTTCGCTATCAATTCCTTCGCTATCATAGTAGAAACACCATCCCTTTGGACTAACTGCCCGTCCAGGCTCACACCTGGTCACGAGGCCAGGTCGTTGGGGGGTGGCGGTTGAGTCTTTTCATTGCCTTCCTGCTCACGCTGGCCTTGGCCAATCGAGCCATTCTGCTGACCAGCCAGACGGCGGCGCAAGCCTTTGCCGTTCCAGCCGGAGCGACCCATTGGGGCAACAAAGACTTATTTGTAGGCGATGTTGCCAAGCTATGGGAACAAGGAGATTCCCTGGCCCCAGGAGGCGCCTCGATAGATACAAATCCCGCTACTTGACCAGGGAGAAGACTGGTCAGATGGCTAGTGCATCGCCGGCGTGCGTGCTGTAATGCAGAGATAGGCCCTGAGCGTATTCGCCCAGGCAAGTGGGCGCGGTAGGGTAGGTAGGGAAAGGAGCTGAACCATGTATTGGGTGACGGGCTTGTTGGGGCTTTTGCTAGGCATCGCTCCCTTTGTGCTGGGCTATAGCAACAACCAGACAGCGATGTGGACCAGCATTGTACTTGGCTTGGTGGTGGTGCTGGCCTCACTCTTTGAGGCAACGGATACCAAAAAAGCCAAATGGGAGTACTGGGTTGCCGGAATCGCCGGCCTGCTGGCTGTGATCGCCCCCTTCGTCTTCGGCTTCGGCGTCATAACCATGGCGGTGTGGAGCATGGTCATCTTAGGGGCGCTGATCCTGATCTTATCCGGGTATGAGGTCTTTATGGCGCCAGCGCCAGCCAGCTAGACCTTGTACTGGCCGGTTGTTCGAGCTTTGGGACACCCTGGCCGAATTGTGGCCAGGGTGTCGGTATTAGAGTCCGCATGGCTTCACGTATGTCGCCGGCGGCATCTCTGGCGTAACAAGTGGCGCAGCCGCGGGCCAACACTTGGCTTACGCTAAAGGTGGTCAACATGGCTCCGTAGCCCTATGTCCTCCGGCTTTATCCTCATATCCCATTCTGCGCTCGGACAGCCATGCCGGCAAACCCATCCACTCCCGTGCCAGGTTTGCCTGCTCAGGCTGTAGCGGCACATCTAGATAGGGTTGGCGAAAGGAGTGACGCCATGTCTAAGCAATTGACCCTCAGTGTGATCAAGGCCGACGTCGGCGGATTTGTGGGCCACTCCCACATGCACCCGGACTTGCTGGATGAGGCGCGAGAGCGGTTGGCCACGGCAAAACTGCACGGCCCGATCATTGACTTCCATGTAACCTCGTGTGGGGACGACATCGGTCTGATCTTGACCCATGACCAAGGCATTGACAGCCAAGAGATCCACCATCTCGCCTGGGATGTGTTCGAGAAATGCACCCAAGTCGCCAGAGACCTTAAGCTCTACGGCGCAGGCCAGGACCTGCTCAAAGATGCCTTTGCCGGCAATGTGCGCGGCATGGGGCCTGGTGTGGCTGAAATGACCTTTGTCGAACGCACGGCGGAGCCTGTGCTGGTCTTTTTCGCCGACAAGACCAGCGCCGGCGCTTGGAATCTGCCCCTCTTCCGGATGTTCGCCGATCCCTTCAACACCGCAGGGCTGGTGATTTCCCCACCCCTCCATCAGGGGTTCCGCTTCGAGGTCCTCGATGTGAAAGAGGACAAGATGATCACCCTGGAGACGCCGGA
The DNA here is from genome assembly GCA_035574055.1 of Caldilineaceae bacterium. Lineage (GTDB taxonomy): Bacteria > Chloroflexota > Anaerolineae > Caldilineales > Caldilineaceae > QEUY01. The sequence goes on along the minus strand of DATLZJ010000369.1, from coordinate 4,079 downwards.
AGAGATGTATGATCTGTTGGTGTTCATCGGCGCTTCTGGCCGCTATCCCATCAAGAATGTCTTCAGCAAGAGCACAGGCGCCATTGGGGCCACCTCCTCGACGCAACGGCTGGCATTGATTGCCGGGAAATATGTGGGCAAGGATGATCCTGTCTGCATCGTGCGGGCGCAGGGCGAGTTCCCCGCCGTCGGCGAGGTGCTGGAGCCATTCTCCATGCCCCATATCGTGCAGGGCTGGATGCGTGGCTCGCACTATGGCCCCTTGATGCCCTGTCGCTTCGCCGATGCCCATCCCGCCCGCTTCGATGGGCCGCCGCGCGTCATTGCCCTAGGCTTCCAACTGGCCAACGGCCGCCTGATCGGGCCGATGGATATGTTTGATGATCCATCCTTTGACGAGGCGCGCCGCCTCTGCAACGTCATCGCCGACCATCTGCGCCGCCACGGGCCGTTTGAGCCTCACCGCCTGCCCATGGAGGAGATGGAGTACACCACGCTACCGGAGGTGATGGACAAGCTGGCTGCCCGTTGGGTCGCGGTCAACGGCCATGCGCCGGTCGAAGCCCATACGCATGAGGGAGTTCGGTAATATCCTGAGCGCCGTGCAGACGCTCGACGTGTGCGCCTGCACGGCTTGGCGAACCGTGCAAGGCAGCGCAAGCCATGGAACCGAGCGATGATGGCGCTCCAAGCTGCCCGTCTCAGCCGTCCACTACACAAAGGCTATGTCCAGTGTACCGCCTGCGAACACTGGTGCGCGATCCCGCCCGGCGGCAGCGGCAAGTGTGGTGTACGCCGCAACATAGATGGCGCGCTGCGCTTGGTGGTGTATGGCCGCGCCATCGCGGCCAACGTTGACCCGATGGAGAAGAAGCCCCTATATCACTTCTTGCCAGAGCGCCGCATCTTCTCCATCGGCACCCTGGGCTGCAATCTCGCCTGCGCCTGGTGCCAAAACGCGGCCATCTCCCAGTACAAGGAGTTCGACCTAGAGCAGGCGTACACCGGCGAAGCGCTATCGCCCCAGCGAATCGTTGAACAATGTCTACGCTACCGCATCCCCGCTATCGCCTTCACCTACAACGAGCCGGCAGTCTATTGGGAATACGCCTATGACACAGCCAAACTGGCCCGCGCGGCCGGGCTGCGGACAGTGTTTGTCTCCAGTGGCTTCGAGACCCTCCAGGCGCTCGATACAATGGCGCCCTACCTGGATGCCATCAATGTAGACCTCAAGGCCTTCAGCGATGACACCTACCGCCGCTATTGCGACGCACGGCTGGCGCCGGTTCTGCGCAACATCCGCCATCTGGTTCAGCAGACCCAGGTGTGGACCGAGGTGACGACGCTGGTCATTCCCCAGCTCAACGATAGCGAGCAAGAGCTGCGCGCCATCGCGGAATTTCTGGCCGGCATCAGCGTGGATATCCCCTGGCATGTAACGGCGTTTATGCCCCACTACCGGATGCAGGACAGGCCGCCGACGCCTGCCGCCAGCCTGCGCCGCGCTTGGGAAATCGGCCGAGAGGCAGGCTTGCGCTATGTGTACACCGGCAATCTCTGGTATTCGCCGCAGTTGCAGGGCTGCGCCGACACTACCTGCCCTGCCTGCGGCGCGCGCTTGATCGAGCGTACCGGCTACAGGGTCCAGCAGCTTTGGCGCGAGCCAGGCGTCTGTCAGGGCTGTGGCGCTGCCATTGCCGGTGTATGGAAATGAGGCGAGTCCGATGGCGCACGAAAGAGCCAGCAAGGTCACATGGGTACGGGAGCCGGCGGTGGCTGGGCGCTTCTATCCCGCCACCCCATCACGATTGGAGCAGGCGGTTCGCTCTCTGCTGGAGCAAGCCACAGGGACGCCCGAACCCAATGTACGCGCCCTCATCGTGCCCCACGCCGGATACCTGTGCAGTGGGCATGTGGCGGCCTGCGCCTTTCGTAGGCTCCTCGATCACGGGCGGGCCGGGCCGACAGTCTACTTGATGGGGCCGGCCCACTGGCTGCCCGTCGAGGGAGTCGGTCTGAGTACAGCACACAGCTTCGCAACACCGCTCGGGTTGGCGCCAGTCGCGCATCAACGTGTGGAACGGCTGCTGCAGATGGGCAAGCCGTTCTCTGTGGCCGATGCCGCCCACGCGCCGGAGCACTGTCTAGAAGTTCAGCTTCCCTTCCTCCAAATCGTGCTCGCCCGCTTTCAGATCGTCCCGATGTTGTTCGGCATTGAGGCGGACCCGGCCCTGGCCGCACGCGCCCTGATCGAGCTTGTCAACGATGAATCGAGCCTGCTGGTTGTCAGCTCGGACTTAAGCCACGGGTACACCCATGAACAGGCGCAACAGATGGATCGCAACCTGCTGGCCGCCGTGCTGGCCGGCGACCTGGCGGCGGTTGAGCGCGGCGAGGCTTGCGGTCTGTCTGCCATCCTGTGCCTGATGCACATGGCCCATCACTTCGGCTGGACGCCCTCTCTGTTGGGCTATTGCACCTCCGGCGATACATGCAGCAGCAGAGCCAGCGTCGTTGGCTATGGCGCCCTCCTCTATCGTGATCTTATATCGTGATCTTATATCGTGATCTTGCGGGCAGCGATGGGACGGGGGCTGCCTGAGCTGGGCTTGCTCTACCGGGCGCCGACAATGGACGGACTCCCATGTACTATCTATAATGTGCTCATCAGCCTTGTCCGGCCCGCTTTGCGGCGCTCACGGCTGAACAGCAGACCACGCTGGCCGGCGCCAAGCCGCCCACGCTGTGCCGGTCGCCGAAGCCGATGGGCCGGCCAGGCCATCCGTACACGCGATTGCGGCAGCCTGTACGGCCAACAACGATGGCGTGGCCCCATACTTGAGCCGGAAGACCATCATGATGACACGAACCATCACCTTACCTGCGCTGGAGGCATATCTATCTCACCATCACAACCAGCCTGTGCAGTTGATCGAGGTCCGCGATCTCAGCGACAGGACCGTCACCGCAGTGATCGATCATGCGGCAAGCGCACAGTCGCTGAAGGTCTTTGGCTATGGTCGCGCCGTGTTGATCCGGTACCGCGCCGGCGGCGAAGAACGGCGGGTGGTGCTGCACACAGCCCCGGCAAACCAATTCGGCTATGAAAACCGGGCCGACCGGGCGGCAGGGCTATTGCTGAGCTACGATACCTACAACACGCTCCCCCGCCACGTCGCCGCTTTGGATGTGGGGATTCTCATCGCCGGCGACCTGCCGGCAGCCGCAACAGAACCGGCGCAGACAGACACCCCAGCGCCGCCGCCTGCGCGCCTGCTCTCCCTTGCCAAGGGCGATGAGTTCTTTTTGCTCTCACACTATGTCGAGGGGAAACCCTACGCCCACGACTTGCAGCGGCTGCGCGACGGGGGCGAGCTGGCGGAACGCGATCTGTTGCGCGCGCAGACCCTAGCCCTCTATCTGGCCGAGATCCATGCCGTCAAATATCCTGTCTCTCCGGGCCAGGAGCCGGCGGGCCAGCACGGCCAGAACCGCGATGCGCTCTACCGGCGGCGTATCCGTGATACCGTTGGCAGCGGCGAAGGCATCATGGGGCTATTGGATAGCTACCCGGCCGATTTTCCACTTGCTGGCCCGCGCTGGCTAGAGCAGGTGGAGAAGGCTTGCGTTGCCTGGCGCTGGCGGATCAAGGACAGAACACACCGGCTCTGCCAGGTTCACGGCGACTACCATCCCTTCAATATCCTCTTTTCTGACGACGAGGACTTTTATTTGCTCGACCGGAGCCGTGGCGCCTGGGGCGAGGCCGCCGACGATGTGAGCTGTCTGGCTATCAATTATCTGTTCTTCTCCCTACAGCGCAGCGGCGCGCTGGCGCCGCCCTTTCGCCCCTTGTGGGACCGCTTCTGGCGCACCTATCTGGAGCGGACGGGCGATCGGGAGTTGCTGGAAGTGGTCGCGCCCTTCTTTGTCTGGCGCGCCCTCGTCTTAGCCAGCCCCACATGGTACAACACTGCCGATGCAGTACGCCGCGCCCTCTTCCGCTTCATCGAGGCGGTCTTGCAGCAGGATGCCTTCGACCCTGACCGGATTGACGACTATCTGGCCGGCCCTGC
>DATLZJ010000368.1:0-10132 GCA_035574055.1 Caldilineaceae bacterium | reverse complement strand
CCCCCGCCTGTCGTGTGGATGGTTAAAAACAAACCATCGCTTGCGCGGATCTGTTGCAAAGCCATAGGCAAGCAAGGCCAAGTGGATCCGCTTTCCATATTGGGACGACGGCCCACAAAAGTCCAGAAGCAGCCAGGGGCCAAAATTGAGGCGTAGCAGGCGCCTTTTGTGGTTCTTGGGCAGCGTCAATGCACAGGGAAGATAGGCATTCGATCCGGCGTTGAGCAACTCTAGGGTTTGGCTCAAGAAAGTAAACGCCCATTCCGCTTCCGCTCGATCTGCAAAGATGCGATCAAAAGGCGAAGCCAATTGGGAAGAGGTGCTGTCGGGACACATCTCTAGGTCTCCTGTCGGGGGTCTGGATTTCTGTTGAATGTCACCGTGTCGAGCATTACGGGGTGAAGAAATCACCCACGTCTATGGTTGGCTACCCTTAGACAAAGGGCGTAGCAGAAATGGGCGGCGCCGGTCAGTACACTTTTGCGAAGGTGCCGCCGGCGAGGTTAATCCCCGGCATGACCAGCCCCGCCGCGTCCAGCCCGGCCAGCTCGTTGCGAAAGATCGCGCCCCCGCGCATGACCAGCTTGATGTTGCGCAGGTCGCGAATCTGCTGGTCGGGCCGGCCCTCCACCACCAGCAGGTCGGCCTGCTTGCCCACCGCCAGCGTGCCGGTGACGCCCTCCACACCGCAGAGGGTGGCCGAGTTGAGCGTCGCCGCCCGCAGCGCCTCCAGCGGGCTGAGGCCCGCCTCCACCAGCAGCTCGACCTCGCGGATGGTCGCCACCGTGCCGTCCACCGGGTCGCTGGGCAGCAGGTCGGTGCCGGTGCAGATAGTGACGCCCGCGGCCACAGCCCGGCGGATCGAGGCCAGATGCTCGTCGGCGGCGGCCTTGGCCTTGCTCAACATCCACTCCTGCACCCCGTGGCGACGCATATAGTCCAGTTCTTGGGTCACGCAGAGGGTCGGCACCAGGAAGACGCCTGCCTCGGCCATCATGTGGGCGGCTTCTTCGTCGAACTGATAGCCATGCTCGATGCAATCCACCCCCAGCCGCACCGCGTCCTTGACCGGCTTATTGCCGCCGGTGTGGGACGCCAGCCGTTTGTTGGCGGCATGGGCCACCTCGACCACGGCGGCCACCTCGTCGTCGCTCATCTGCTTGTCGGCGGGCTTTTCGCCCGGCGTGCCGATGCCGCCGGTGAGACAGATTTTGAGCAGGTCCGCGCCCCGGCGCAACTGCTCGCGCGCCGCCTGGCGGAAACCGGCCACGCCGTCCGCCTCGACACAGCCGACCGAGTTGTGGCCGTGACCGCCGGTAGCGATCATGGCGTGGCCGGCGGATTGGATGCGCGGCCCAGCCAACACGCCTTTGTTGATGGCGTTGCGCACGTCAATGTCGGCAAAGTGGGCCTCGCCGACTGCACGAATCGAAGTGGCGCCGCTGTAGATGGCCTCCAACGCCCGCCGGTAGACCAGCATCACCCGGTAGCCCTGGTCAAAGGGGTCAATGCGCCGCTCTGGGAAGGGTAGGCGCAGGGCCAAATGGACATGGACATTGAACAGACCGGGTAACAGGGTCTTGCCCTGGAGGTCTACCACCCGGTCGCCGGTAGCCGGTTGGGGCGCCTGGTCTACCGGCCCACAGTAGGCCAGGCTGCCGTTTGCGGCCACCACGACCGTCGCCGGCGCCACGGCAGGCGCGCCGGTCCCATCCACCAGCCGTCCGTTGGTCAGAAATGTCTGCATCTCTGCTCCCCTGGATATCCTTATGAAGGTACAAAGAAAAAGTATCAAGAAATTGTATAAAGTGTCTGTCGCATGGCAATTACTTGAGACTTCTGTAGGTGCGGCATCCTGCTGTAGGTGCGGCAGGATGCCGCACAGCCTCGCCCACCCCGGCGCGTGCTGCTCAGAGAGCAGAGCGCGCGCTAGAATAGCGCACCTACGGGAGCGTGATAGCGCCTATTCCTCGCCGCCGCAATGGCGCGCCGCTCATCCGCCCAGCAGGGTCAAGAGCGTGACTTGTGGCGCGGCGCCAAGGCGAATGGGAATGCCCTCGCCAATGCCACGGGTGATATAGACCTGGGTCTTGCCGCGCCGGAGATAGCCTGACACTTCGCTGCGGCACAAGATTTGACTCTGGGTATGGGCTGCGCCGACCCAGGGCAACACCACCTGGCCGCCGTGGGTATGGCCGGCCAGCACCAGGTCCACCCGCTCGATATCCGGTTCCAGCAAAATATCGGGGTTGTGGGAAAGCAGGAGCGTCGGCGCATCGGCGGGCACCTCGGACAGCGCGTGGCGCAAGGCCGGCGTCCCCTCGACGAAATCGTCCACGCCCACAATGTAGAGGTCCACGGCCTGCGCAGGGTTCCCTGGGGCATGGCAAAGACGCACATGGCGATTGCGCAGCAGTTGAACGTCGCGCGCGGCCAGCGCGGCCTCTAGGGCGTTGATGTTGTTGCGCCCGGTACGCTTCATGTCAAACGGCACATTGGCGAAGTAATAGCAGAAGCGCGCCAGCATGGTCGCCCGAGCAAAAAGCGAGCGCGGCTCTGCGGAGAGGCTATCCAGGTTGCGAAAACGCGCCCACGACCGGGTCAACAGCGCGCGATGGCTGTATCGCGTGTAGTCATGGTTGCCCAGGACGGCATAGGCCCCCAGGCGAGGGCGAGGTAGGCAGTCGAGCAGCGCCAGCACATTGGGCAGGCCCTCGTCGTCGTGCAGAAAATCGCCGGTGTGGATCAGCAGGTCATACTCCAGCCCGGCACAGGCCCGACGGATGGAGTCAATCTTGGCCTGCTCACGCCACTCATTGCCCCAAAAGTGCGTGTCGGACAGGTGGAGAATGCGCAGACCGGCGCGCGGCAAGCGCCCTGCCGCCGCCGGCAGCACAATCGTCAGCCGGTCCATGCGCACGCGCAGCGGCTCATGGAAAAAGGCATAACCCGCCACCCCGGCGCCCACCCCGGCCAACATGCCGAGGCCGTTCAACAACTGTCTGCGCAGGCGCGCATCCTGCCAGAGCGCCGGTAACTGGCGCGCCATCGTGCCGAAGGTCATACATCCACTCCATTGCATCCAGATTGTGGTTGGCGGTGCAGCCGCACCCGGCAACCAAAAACTCATGGTACAGCGTCCTGCCCGATCTGGCAAAGACCCGATCTGGCAAAGAGACCTAGTTTTGACATGCTCTTCTAACCAGGCGAAAATGGAAGACTATGAGCCAGAATCGCCAAAACGCAAGTATCCTTGAGAACTTATAGAAATGGGGCATACATGACGATCTCGATTCCAGTGCTAGAAGAACGGAGGCTGGACGGCGCCTTCACCGAAAAGGCCATCAATACCATTCGCATGTTGGCCGCCGACGCGGTGCAACAGGCCAAGTCCGGCCACCCTGGGATGCCGATGGGCATGGCGCCGGCTGCCTTTATGCTGTGGACGCGCTATATGCGCTACAGCCCCAGCAACCCCAAGTGGCCCAACCGCGACCGCTTTGTGTTGAGCGCGGGGCACGGCTCCATGTTGCTCTATGCGCTGCTCCACCTGACGGGCTATGACCTGCCCTTGGAGGACATCAAGAAGTTTCGCCAGTGGGACAGCCGCACGCCCGGCCACCCGGAATATCACTTTACGCCAGGGGTGGAGACCACGACTGGCCCGTTGGGCCAGGGCTTCGCCAACGGCGTCGGCCTGGCGCTGGCCGCCGCTTGGATGGCCCAACGCTTCAACCGCCCCGGCTTTCCAGTGATGGATCACTATATCTACGGCATTGTCAGCGACGGCGACTTGATGGAGGGGATTGCCAGCGAAGCGGCCAGCCTGGCCGGCCATCTACGGCTGGGGCGGCTCATCTATCTCTACGACAACAACTCCGTCACCATTGACGGCAAGACAGAGATCGCCTACACCGAGGACTGGGCCAAACGCTTTGAAGCCTACGGCTGGCATGTGCAGAAGGTGGATGGGCTGGACCTGGAGGGGATCGGCCGGGCCATCGAAGCGGCCCAGCGCGACGAGCGCCCCAGCATCATCGGCGTGCGCACGGTCATCGGCTATGGCAGCCCCAAGAAGGCCGGCACCTCGGCGGCCCACGGCGAGCCGCTGGGCGAAGACGAGCTGAAGGCAACCAAGGAGGCCCTCGGCTGGCCGCTGGAGCCGCGCTTCTTTATCCCCGACGATGTGCTTTCCTTCTTCCGCCAGGCAGTCGGCCGCGGCCAAAAATGGGAGTCGGACTACAGCGACTTGCTCGAAACCTACAGCCAGGAGCATCCGGAGGCCGCCGCCGAGCTGCGCCACTTCCTGAGCGGCGAGCTGCCGGACGGATGGGAGGAGGCGCTGCCGGTCTTCCCGGCGGGCAAGCCCGTCGCAACTCGCAATGCCAGCGGCGCGGTCATCAATGCGTTGGCGAAGGTGATCAAGAACCTGGTCGGCGGCAGCGCCGATCTGGCGGCGAGCAACAAGACCACCATCGAGGGCGCGCCCTTTGTCAAGGCAGGCGATTACAGCGGGCCAAACATTCACTTCGGCGTGCGCGAGCACGCCATGGGCGGGATACTCAACGGCATGGCGCTCCACGGCGGGCTGATCCCCTACGGCGGCACCTTCCTGGTCTTCACCGACTACATGCGCCCCACCATTCGCTTGGCCTCGCTCATGAGCATTCGCGTCATCTATGTAATGACCCATGACAGCATCGGCCTGGGCGAAGACGGCCCCACCCACCAGCCCATCGAGCATCTGGCCGCGCTGCGGGCGATTCCGGGCATGACGGTGATCCGCCCCGCCGACGCCAACGAGACCAGCGCGGCCTGGGCCGCGGCCTTGCGCAACCATCACGGGCCGACGGTGCTGGCGCTGACCCGCCAGAACTTGCCCGTCTATGACCGGGCCGGCGAGGGGCTGGGCGCTGCCGAGGAATTGGCGCGCGGCGGCTATATCTTCTTTGAGAAGACCGGCGACAAGGGCCTGGAGATCATCTTGATCGCCAGCGGCAGCGAGGTCGAGATCGCCTATGAGGCGGCCAAAACCCTGGCCGGGGAGGGCATTGGCGTGCGGGTGGTGAGCCTGCCCTGCTGGGAACTGTTCGAGGCGCAGGATGAGCAGTACCGGGCGACCGTGCTGCCGGCGGAGACGCCCAAGCTGGCCATTGAGGCCGCGTCGCCCTTTGGCTGGGAGCGTTGGGTGGGCAACGACCCCAAGCGCGGCGCGGTCCTGGGGATTGACCGCTTTGGCGCCAGCGCACCTTACCAGCGCATCTATGAGGAGTTCGGGCTGACCCCAGCCAATGCCGTCGCCCGCGCCAAGGCGCTGTTAGGACGTTGAGCCGCCCATGTTGATCCTGCTGCGTGACCTGCTGCGCCGGACGCGCCAGCACCATGCCATCGAGCACGCCACGCTGCACATGCTGGCGGCGCGCTATCCCCAGCGCAACTTTGCCGCCTACAGCGACCCCTTGGGCTTTACCCTCTACGGCGAGGTAGATGAAGCCGGCCTGCGCCGCGCGGTGGGCGACGCGCTCCTCCGCTTGCAGGCCGGCGAGACCCAACTGGCGATCCATCCCAACTGCGGCACCAACCTGGCGACCAGCACCTTTCTGGCGACCCTGGCCGGGCTGGCGGCGATGAACGGCAGCCGGCGCAAGCTGGGCGACCGCTTCGTGGGCGGGCTGGTGTTGGTGCTGGCTGCGCTGGTGGTCTCTAAGCCGCTGGGCCTGTGGCTCCAGGGCTATACCACGACGCCAGAGGTGGCCGACCGCTGGGTGGCGGAGATCCGCCCGCTGCGCGCCGGCGCGCTCCAGGCTTACCGGGTGATTTTCGAGTAGATGCGTGTTATCGGCGCGACCGGCGCCACCCCTGGATAGCACCTGGAAAACATCTGGAGAATGGTCTACTTGTTTCTCAACGCCGACGAATACCTGGCGGCCCGGCGTCTGCGCGCGCTAAAAGCCGCCGTGGGCGATGCCGAGCTGGCCGGCCTGAATATCACCGAGCTGGAGGGGCCGCAGACCGACGCCGGTGAAATCTTGGGCCAGGCGAGCATGTTGCCCTTCCTGGCCGACCGGCGGCTGGTCATCGTGCGCGGCTATCTGGCCCACCTGGAGAAGCGCATGGCCGCCAGCAAGGGGCCTGATAGCGCCGCCCATGCCGAGGCCGCGCGCTTTCTGAACGGGCTGGCCGAAGTCGGCGAAAGCAGCGACCTGGTATTGGTGGAGCCGTCGCTCGACAAGCGGCGCTCGCCCTGGAAGGGCTTCCGGCTCGCCCAAGAGGGGGCGCCGCCTGCGCCGGGAGTGCAGGAATTGGTTCAGGCCGGGCAGATTCAGATCGAAGAGCAAACTACTCCCGACGCCCGCTCCCTGCCCGGCTGGATCAGCCAGGAGGCCAAGACGCGGCGGATCGCCATCGAGCCGCAGGCCGTGCAGCTCCTGGCGGCCTTTGTGGGAACCAACCTGCGCCAGATCGAGAACGAGCTAGTCAAGCTCGCTACCTATGCTCGCGAGCGGCCCATTACCGCCGAAGATGTGCATCTGCTGGTCAGCGACGCCAGCGAGGCGATGGTCTGGTCGCTGACCGACGCGTTGAGCCAGCGCAACCCGCGCGCGGCCATGCAGGCGCTCCAGGGGCTGCGCCGCGGCGACGCCAACGCCTTTTACCTGCTGACCATGATCGCCCGCCAGTACCGGATCATGCTCAAGGTGAAAGAGGCCATGCGCAGCCAACGCGGGGCGAACGAGTATGACCTGGCAAAACAACTCGGCGAGAAGCCCTATCCCATCAAGAAGGCCATGCAGCAGGCCGCCGGCTATTCGTTTGACGAGCTGATAGGCGTGTTGGACCGGCTATTGGAGGCGGACTACGCCATGAAGACCGGCGCCGACCCCGACACCGAAATCGATCTGCTGATCGCCGAGCTGACCCGGCGCTGACCCCGGCCCCCCGCCGCCCGATTGTCCGTCATTCGGCTTTGTTCTGTAGAGACTCATGCACCTGACCCACCTCTCTTTGACCCACTTCCGCAACTATGAGCGGCTGGAGCTGGACTTTACCCGGCGGTTGACCCTGCTCCAGGGACGCAACGCCCAGGGGAAAACCAATCTGCTGGAGGCGATCTACTTCCTGGCGACCAGCAAGCCCGTCCATGCCCAAGCCGAACGGGAGGTCGTAGACTGGCACGCCTCGGAGGAGCCGATCCCCTATACGCGTGTGGCGGCCACTGTGACCGACCGTGAGGCGGGCGACGGTCGCACGCTGGAGCTGGAAGTGCTGCTGACCCCGCGCGGCGATGGGCTGAACTTCAATAAGCAGGTGCGGATCAACGGCGTCAATAAGCGCAGCCTGGACTTGATCGGCGTGCTGCGCGCCGTGCTCTTCCTGCCGGAGGACATCAAGCTGGTGGATGGCAGCCCCGGCGAGCGCCGCCGCTACCTGGATATCGCCCTCTGCCAGATGGACCCGGCCTATACACGCGCGCTGGCCGCCTATCAGAAGGTGCTGGCCCAACGCAACAGCCTGCTCAAACAGTTACGTGAGGAAGGGGTGCGCCCCGGCGCGCCGGTGGTCGAGAGCCAACTGAGCTTTTGGGATGAAAAGCTGGTGCAGCATGGGGGCGCGGTGATGGCCGCCCGCCACAACTTTATTCGCCAGCTCAATCCGGCGGCGCGCGCGCGCGATGCCGAGCTGTCGGGCGGCCAGGAGACGCTAGAGATCGAGTTTATCCCCAGCTTCAATTATGGCCCCTGGCCCGACCAGGAGTTCGAGCTGTGGCAAGAGGGCCATCTGCTCGATAACTTCCGCTGGCCGTGGGGGGCCTCGATGACCGCAGAGGAGGGAATGCCCACGGCTGTCACCGTCGAGGAAGTGCGCCAGCGTTTTGCGGCGCGCCTCCAAGAGCGCCGGGCGCGCGAGCTGGCCGCAGGCGCAACCCTCTATGGCCCCCACCGCGACGACATGCGCTTTCTTGCCAACGGGCGGGACCTGCGCGCCTATGGCTCTCGCGGCCAGCAGCGCAGCGCCGCGCTCTCACTCAAGCTGGCCGAGGTGCAGGTGATGACCGAGCGCACCGGCACGGCGCCGCTCTTGCTGCTGGACGATGTGATGAGCGAGTTGGACGCCCAGCGTCGCAGCACGCTGCTGGCGACGCTGGGCGGGGTGGAGCAGGCGGTGATCACCACTACCGACTGGGAGGACTTTTCGCTGGAGTTCCGCCTGGAGGCGCAGTGCCTCCAGGTGCAGGCCGGGCAGGTGACGCCGGCGGACGAGGCGGCGCTGGCGACGGAGTAGCCGGCCTAGCAGCGGTTTCCGTCGCCACGCGCGGCGCGCCGGTCGTCCACCGAGGTGGCCGGGGGAAGGCTATGTCGCTACAGGCGCAGGCTCGGCGCTTGTGATCGTGCGCTGGAAACGCCGCCAGAGCAGATAGGCGTTGATCGGCGAAGTGAAGAGAAACGCGCCCCAGATGCTGGTCAGCCCGCCGCCTAAGGTATTGACCAGGAGCGCGCCCAGGATCACCGCGGCCCATATGCTGGTGGTGCCCACGCGCAACGGGTATTGAGAATCGCCGGTTCCCCGCAGCGAGCCGGCCTGGACCATATTGATCGCCATAAAAGGCTGGGTGAGGGCAATGGCCCGCAGCCCCGCCGCGCCGTAGGACATGACCACCGGGTCATCGGTGAAGAGGCGTAGGATCAGCTCCGGCCAGAACAGGAAGACGATTCCCAGCGTACTCATCCAGATCACCGCCCATACCGTGGCGATGCCGGCTACGGCCTGGCCTTCATCGGGACGGCGCGCGCCGATGCTCTGGCCGACCAGCGCAGTGGCGGCCATGGCAAATCCGAACCCCGGCAGGAATGAGATGGACATGGTATTCAGCGCGACGCGATGCGCGGCCAGCGCCAGTGTGCCCAACTGCGCGACGACGATGGACATAGTCAAGAACGCCACCGAGTTCAACATCTGCTCGGTGGCAGCCGGAATCCCGATCTTGAGGATCTGGCGGGCCAGCCCGAAGTTGGGCAACCAACCGGCTGCGCCGCGTATGGAAATGCCGTTGACCCCGCGCCACAGCACCCAGAAGAGCAGCGCAAAGCCAAAGACCCGCGAGATAAAGGTGCCCCAGGCGCTGCCCACCGCGCCCAGCTCCGGCATCCCCAGCTCGCCGAAAATCAAACCATAGGTAAAGACTACGTTGACGACATTGGCGGCCAGGGTGATCAGCATGGGCGTGCGCGAGTCGCCGACGCCGCGCAGCACACCGCCGCTCAGGAGCATGAGCGTCAGAAAGACAACCGTGCCCATCACCACGCGCAAGTAATCGGCCCCAATGGCGCTCACCTCCGGCTCCATACCAAAGATGGCGATGAGCGGCTCGGCGGCAAAGAGGCCGGCCAGCGCCAGGGGAATGGAGATGATGACGCTCCACACCAGCGACTGTTTTGCCACGCGCGAGGCCCGATCCAGGTTGCGTGCGCCGAAGGCTTGCGCCACCAGGACCGAGCTGCCTACCGAAGTGGCGCTCAGGGCCGAGATGACAAAAAACATGAACTGGATGGCCGCGCCCACACCGGCGAGCGCGGCGGGACCAAGCTGGGCCACCATGATGGTGTCGGTGATGCCCAGGAGCGTTTGGAGGAAGTTTTCGCTGATGACGGGCCAGGCCAAGTCGAAGACGCGCCGGCGCAGGCTGCGCGCGGTTGGGCGCGGAGCCGCCTGCCCGCCGGCGGGTAGGAGCGCGTCATCCGGCTGGCGCTCGGGTTGCGGCGGCTGGCCGGCAGGCGGCTCCGCGGGTAAGCCCCTGGAGCCGGCATCCTCCTCTACAACTGCCTCAAGTCGAGATGCTTTCAAAATGCTTCTCCCTACATTGGTCCAAACTCAACCAACAAGCGAAAAGGCCGGGCTGGATACCCGGCCATCGGTTAAGACTGCATCGTAGCTTTATAGCACACGCGTACTGGCAAAATCAAATCTGCCCTTGTCACAGCGCTTTTGTAATTCTGTGACCACCGTGTTACTAGGATGTGTTACCATGACCGGCATGAAACCTAGCCTTGACCTCGCGCCGGCGCGCGCCGCCTTGCCTGCCGCCGCGCCGGCCCGGCTGCGCGCAACGCTGGTCGCGCTGGTCGCCGGGGCC
>DATLZJ010000367.1:0-3219 GCA_035574055.1 Caldilineaceae bacterium | reverse complement strand
CCCGTCGAGATGGGGGAGCCGCGCCGCGCCGGGCATGCGGTTAGAGAGGGTTTGCTTCACAATAGACATGACAATGGTCATACCCCATCCTACAGGCATGAGACAATCCACTTACGCGCTCGGCTCCATCCAAGCCGTCTCCAGATAGGGCCAGCCGTAGATAGGGCTGATGAAGTCATCGTGGACGTAACTCTTGCCGAGGGCGACGCGCTGTGGGTTGTTGAGCGCCACCCAGGCAACGTCCTGGTTGATCACTATATCTTCGATCTCGCGATAGCCGGCAATGCGCTCCGGGTCCTGGAGAGGCAGCGCCTCGATCTCCTCGACCAGCGCATCAATGCGCTCGTTGCAATAGGCGCCGTCGTTGTAGCCGGTCTCTATCGAGGCGCAGGTAGTCCAGGCGGCGGTGAAGTCAAAGGCATCGGGGAAGCTGGCCGCCCAGCCGTACATAAAGAGCGCCACATCACCATTGCGGATGCGGTCGCGCCACTCCTTCCACTGGCCCACTGCCAGCTCAGTTTCAATGCCGATGGCTTGCAGGTCAGCCTGAATCAACTGGCCGACCTCCGTATCCTGGCCGATGTACATCATCACACCCTGGATGCCGTCGGCGTAGCCGGCCTCGGCCAGCAGTTCCCTGGCCCGCTCCGGATCATAGGAGTACTGGCTCTTGAAATCCGCATCATACTGCAACATGGGGATGGCAAAGTGGCCCTCCAGCGGCAGCACCGTCCCGGCGCGCTTCTGGACAATCGCCTGCTTGTCAATCGCCATCGCCACTGCCTGGCGGACGCGGATATCGTCGAAGGGAGGCACCTTGAAGTGAAAGGCCAAACGATTGGTGCCGACGCTGGGCGCTTGGCGAAGCTGTTGGGTGAGCGGCTCCTCGCTCAGGACGCGCGGCAGCTCGGCAGCCGGGATATTCTGCACCCACTCGGCCTCGCCGTTTTCCCAGCGCAACATCTGCACGGCCGGGTCTACGTTCAGATACAGCTCGATGCGCTCAATATAGGGCGCGCCCTTGAAGTACTCCTCGTTACGCTCATAGACGGCCCGCTCGCCGGGCGTCCACTCCACGAATTTGAAAGGCCCGGTGCCGATGACGACGCTATAGCCCCACTCATCGCCCGCGTCCAGCGTCTCCTGGCGTGGGATGATGCCGTTCATGCTCATGGTGAGCAGCGCGGGAAAGACCGCCTGGGGTTTCTTGAGTGTGATCTCGACCGTGTAATCATCTACGAGCGCGATGCCGGACAGCTCCTTCACCGTGCCGGCGATGACCTCATCATAGCCGACAATGTTCTCCATATAGGACTTACCCCAGCTATAGACCTCAGGCCAAAGCTGGCGCTCCAGCGAGAACTTGACATCATCAGCGGTCAGCTCCCGCCCGTTGTGGAACTTCACCCCCTGGCGAATCGGAATGGTGTAGACCAGCCCATCGTCGCTGATCGTCGGCACGTCTGCCGCCAGATCGGCATAGAAGTTGCCGTCCTTGTCATAGAAATAGAGCTGGTTGTAGAGCACCATGCCTGCGCTCCACCAGTCTTCGCTGCTCTCGGCGCCTGGCGGGTCCAGGGTGCGAAAGTCGCCTTGACCGACCAGCCGGTAGACGCCGCCGGGGGTGGGGCCGGACGCGCTCTGCTGCGCGGCGGGCGCAGCGCCCGGCTGTGACCCGGACGAGGCAGGGGCGCAGGCTCCGGCCAGCGAACCAACCGCGGCGGCGCCACCGAACAGCAGCGTGGTGCGCAGGAAGGCGCGGCGCGAAAGGAGGTAGCTGCGATGAAGATGCGAGTGATCACGTGCTTGAGGAAGGTGCGGCTTCATGGTCTCTCCTTGTGGTACCAGAGCGGATCGCGCGGGGACGCGAAAGGCGGAAGGTAGGGCGGATAGCCAGCCGCCACCGGCTAGACGCAGCCGTAACAGGATGGGGAGATGGCTACGCCGGCAGCGATGGCGGCGCGAGAATGACCAAATGCAAATGTGGACGAAGCTGGGCCGGATCGCCCGGTTAGCAAGCTATGCCGGGACGCAGCTCGCGCCCCGGCGCTTTTACCTGGCTACGGCAAGTATAGCCAACCTGGCCCACGTTGACAAGCGGCCAAAACACGACCCACCGGGACCTCAACCGGCGCTTTCAGCCCATTGGTCATGAGCGCATTTGTCATGAGCGCTCTTGTCAGTCGAAATATCCAGTGGTGGGCGCATCGAGGATCGTCACGGGTACGGGGCTGTACATCTTGCGCCGCATGGCCGTCTGGTAGTCCACATCCACCGCCCAACCCCGCTGCAGCAAGAGGCCGATGTGGTGGCTGGCGGCCACGTCAATCACCAGGAAGGGGCCTTCCACCGTGCCGTCCGCCCAGCGCAGGTAGACACGGCGGCCCAAATCGCCTTTGCGCAGCAACGCTACATAGCCAATGCACTCGCTACAGGGCTGAATCTCCCCCAAGCTCAACCGGTAGGCGTAGACCTCCTGCATGATCCCCGGATTGTAGTACATCGCCTTGCCGGAGATGGGCAGGGGCGACCTGTCGGCATAGGAGGGGTTGAGCGTCTCGTAGGAACTGCCCGAATAATAGGAAGATAGGCCGGTGCTGGTTCCAGTGACGCCGCCTCCACCTGCTGTTGAACCGGCGGCCGGTGCGCCGGCCTGAACCGAACCGGAGGGGGCGATGGTGAAGCTGCCGCGATAGAAACGCGGGTCTTCAATATCCACTTCATTGGTCACGGTGGAGAAGACAATGGTCGGCGCGGGGAGCAGCGTTGTGGGGGCCGGCATTACGGAGACTGGAGTCGGGGTTGGCGTGAAGGCGACCGGCTGGACAGCGACTTGGCTCAAGAGCGCCGGCCAGACAGTGTCCGGCGCAGCCGTGGGGATGGCCGGCGGTATAGATGTTGGCGTACCGGCCGGCAGGGTGTTATACGCCATCACGGCTGTGGCGACCGAGCCGGGGAGAAGATTGAAGACGCCCTCATGAAACAGCGGCTCCTCATAGGCGGGCCGGATGTTTGGCGTCGCGGTGGGCGTCGGGCCGAAGATGACCGGCGCAGGCGGCAGAGGCGTGGCGATTGGGATGGGTGTGGGCAGAACTGTAGGCGCTAGGGGAAGGGGAGAGGAGGCGGCAGGGACAAGGTCCGGCGGAGGGTTGCTCGCCGGCTGAGGCGGCGCGTTGGTCGCCTCTGGAGGGGTGTACCGGAAGCCCTCTCGGTGGAACT
>DATLZJ010000366.1:0-15673 GCA_035574055.1 Caldilineaceae bacterium | reverse complement strand
GCTTGCCATCCTCGCCTGGCAAGGGTATCACCCCATTGGTCAGGCGCAAAGTAGGCCCCTCCCCCAAATCGAGGAAGCCGACTGCTTTGTGGAACCGCCTCAAGATATCGGCATCATCGAGGAAGTCGAGTGTGGCTATCTGGTCGTGCCGGAACGCCGGGATGTGCCGACCGAGCAAACCGTCCGGGTGGCCTATATGCGCTACCGGACGGCTGCCGAGGACGCGGGGGAGCCGGTGGTCTATCTGGCCGGCGGTCCGGGTGATTCAGGCATCCTCAACGTGGCGGAAGGCAGTTGGCTGATCACCATCCTGCTGCTGACGCGCGATGTCATCACCTTCGACCAGCGGGGCACAGGCCATTCGATCCCCTCCCTCAACTGTGTGGACTGGTACGATGAGCTGGTCAACCTGCCGGAGATGGAGCTGCCGGCCGATGGGATTAGCGGCTGCCGGGATTACTGGACCGCGAAGGCCATAGATTTGAGCGCCTACACCACCACCGAGAGCGCCGCCGATGTGGCGGACTTGCTCAGCGCGTTGGGTTACGAGCAGGCCATCCTGCTGGGCGCGTCCTATGGGAGCAAGCTGGCGCTTGTCACCATGCGCAACCATCCGGCCCAGGTCGCCGCCGCGGTGCTGGACGGTGTGGTGCCGGTCGAGCTGAACCAAGAGGTCGAGCATTTCGCCAAAATGGCGGATGCCTTCGAGCGGGTCTTTGCCCTCTGCGAGGCCGACCAAGCTTGCGAGACCTTTTACCCGGCGCTGCGCACCCGCTTCTATACGCAGGTCGCCCGTCTCGACGCCAATCCGGCTACGCTGACATTGACGGCCGAGGGCGAGCGGTGGGAAGAACCGCTGACCGGATTCGGGTTGCTCAACGGCCTCTATCTCCACCTCTTCAGCGGCGCCGAGGCGGTGGCTGAGTTCCCCTACCGGGTTGCGCAGGTGGAAAGGGGCGACTATAGCTACCTGGCCGGGCTGTTTAGCGATATCAGCGTCAGCGACCCGCTGGCCGGCTCCGGCCTCTACAATACGATCCACTGTGCCGAGGAGGTGCTGCTGACGACGCCCGAAGAGCTACAAGCCAGCATCGAGGCCTATCCGCGGCTCGCCGCGGCGCTGCTCGCCAGTGGGCCGGATGCGCTGACCAGCATCTTTGACGAGTGCAAGAGCTGGGGTGTGGCGGCTGCCGGGAAAGAGTTTGCGACGCCGGTCGCCAGCGACATCCCCACCCTCATCCTCCAGGGGGGGCTGGATTTCCAGACGCCGATCAGTTGGGCGCTCCAGGCGCGCCGCGGGCTGTCCAATAGCCAACTGGTTTACCTGCCGACCGCAGGTCATGTGAGCAGTATGGAGGACTCGTGCGCGGCCAGCTTGGTGGCGCAATTTGCCGCCGATCCGGAGGGCAGGTTAGATACTTCCTGTCTCGACCGGCTGCCGGCATTGGTGTTCTATATTCCGGAGCTGGCGCCCGAGGCGGCAGTCCGGCCGGTGGTGGTGGTGGATGGTCAGGGCGAGGCGCAAGCCAGCACGGTCGTCCCCGCCAACTGGTGGCTGGCCGGAGAGTGGCTGCTCAGAGACAACGCCGCCAATGTCTACGCGCCCTATGATGCCAGCCAATCGCTCTCCTTTGCGGTGTGGGAGAGCAAGTACACACCGGCGGAGATCGCGTATGAGCTGACCGGCGTTGAGGGAGGAACGTTTGAGGAGTGGACGGTGGAGGGGCGGACCTGGCAAGTGGGGCAAGCGCCCGCCACCAGCGCCTGGTCGAGCGTGGTCGCCGTTCACCACGACGGAGAGCGGGCCTACTCGGCGCTGTTGGAGGGTATCTTTCTCGACTGGGAGAGCGCCCTACACACGGTGCTGAGGCCGGCGCTGGCCGAGCTTCGCACCGGTCCAGCGATCTTGGACCCCTTCCAGTGGGTCCGGTTCGTGGACGAAGAATCGGGACTGGCAGCACGCACGGTAGCGCCGCCGGATTGGAGGCCGGAGCCGGACGATCCGTTGGCCTATACCGCCGTAGACGGCAATACGGCGCTCTATTTCACCTTCTTGGGGCCGGAAGAGATCGTCGGCCAATTGGCCGGCGAGTGGACCGGCGAGGAGGAGCCGTTCATCAAGCAACTCGTCGTCGGCGAGCACACCTGGGCGCTCTTTTCCGCCTATGAGGACGGCTGGTCCTACCTTTATGCCGTCGCCCAGGACCGCCGCGGCACCTATGTGCTCACCCTCGTAGGCGACTTCTTCGACGTGTGGGGGCAGGGCTATGACTATCTAAAGCCCATGATGGCAGGGTTCTCGGTCGCGCGCGGGTAGGGCCGGCTTACAGCCCCAAATCTCGCTTGATCCGCTCGACCTGTGCTTCGGCGGCGGCGCGGCCCAGCTCGATCAGCTCCTGGGCTGCGCCTAGGTCTACCATGCTATATTCATTGATATCCGGCTCGATCAGGCAGTCGGCTTGAAGACCATAGCCTTGGGTTGCCCGTACCAATGTGTAGAGAGAAGTGAGACTTAACTCCAGAATCGTCTCCGGCTCCTTGATTTTGTCGCCCGGCTCCGGCAAGAGGTCTACGGCAATCACATATTCTGCGCCCATTAGGCGCAAAACCTGGGCCGGCAGGTTGTTAACTACGGCCCCATCCACCAGCAGCCGGCCATTGCGGCGACAGGGCGTGAAGACGCCGGGCACACTGCAACTGGCCCGGATAGCAAGGCCCAACGCGCCGTCATTCATCACCACCATCTCGCCGGTGACGATATCGGCAGCGATGGCGGCGAAGGGAATGTTGAGTTGGTCGAAGGTCACCGAGCCGCCCAAGACCTGCTCGATCCAGGTGATCATGCGGTCCATGTTGAGCAGCCCCATCGGCAGCCCCCGTAACGAGAGATGAAGCGAGCTAAGGCTCAATGAGGGCCGGCTCAATGTGCTGATGGTTCCCCAGCTAAAGCCTTCCAGCAGCGCGCGCAGCCGTTGGGCCGAAAGCCCTGCTGCGTACAGCCCGCCGACCAGCGCGCCGACGCTGGTGCCGGCGATGAAATCAATGGGAATGTGATACTCCTCCAACACCTCCAACACGCCGATGTGGGCCAGCCCGCGCGCCACCCCTCCTCCCAGCGCCAGCCCCACATGGCGCGGGGCGGGTGGCTTATCCCAGACGATACGGGGGGAAACTGCCGTCTCGAGTTGCATCGTTCACTTCCTTCGACCCTACTGCTTCAGTAGAATTAACACTACGTTAATATCAATTCGATGTAAAATCTGTAAAATTCTCAATAGGCGTCCCTTGCGTGACGCGCAGGGTGCCAGTTCATTCACATAAGATGCTTCGCTACGCTCATCATGACAAGCCGCTTAGGTTGAAGCTTATGTAACCTAATGTTATGCATGTCAATATGCAGAGTCCGAACCTCTGCATGGAGGAGGAAGTAGCATGAGGCAATGGCTCCATTCACTTACTCCTGTAAAGAGCCAGCGGCAAAAGCTGCCTATACGGTTGGGCGCAGCCCTGGCAGTGGCGCTGATTTGCCTGGCCCTTTGGCCGGCCCGATCACACGGCGCAGCGCGGGCACAAACCGGCACCATTGTCTCCCAGAACATCATAGCCAACACTACCTGGACCAAGGCCGGCAGCCCGTATCGGCTCAACGATACTGCATTCGCTGTGGAAAACGGCGCCACGCTGACCATTGAGCCGGGGGTGGAGGTCATCGCCGCCGCGAATGGACATGTTCTCGTGCGCGGCCGCTTGGTGGCGCAAGGCACCGCCGCCGAGCCTATCCTTTTCACCAGTGACGCCAAGACACCAGGCGCCTGGTGGGGCATCACCATCGGCCACACGGAACAACAGCCGGCATCGGCCCTGATGGAGCATGTGATCGTCGAGTACGGCAATGTCATCGATCTGCCCCACTACGGCAATATTACGGTCAGCAGGGGCATATTGACCCTGCGCAACAGCATCATCCGCAACGGCGGCGGCACCGGTATCGCTGCCGCGATGGACGCGCCGATCCAGATCACCGACACCGCTTTCATCGGTAATGGTCTCAGCGCCGTGCGATTTTCAGACCCCGCTACGGCCGACCCTGTGTTGAGCAATCTGACCGCCACGGGCAATGGTCGCAATGCCGTCACCTATTATGCTGTACAGCTCGAAAACGCTCATATCTGGGAACGCATGGGGTTACCCTATGTGGTGGAGGGTGGTCTAACGATTGCAGCCAGCGGCAGCTTAACTCTGACACCGGGCCTGGAAGTACAGATGGGTAGCGGCTTCTATGTCCACGGCTCCCTGTTCGCCGTAGGCGCTACCGCTGCCCCTATCACCTTGACCGGCATCACCAAAACACCGGGCGCCTGGTGGGGCATCGAGGTGAGCGGCGATCTCGACCGGCTGGCGCGGGCCGCCTTCGATCACACGATCATTGAATACGGCGGTACGGCAGGCTCAGAGAGCGGCAATCTCACAGTCAGCGCGGCGGACGTAACCGTCACCAACAGCATCATCCGCCACGGCGGCAGCCACGGCATTGTGGATCGTGGTGGGGCGCCCGGCGCAGGTCACACGCTGACCGTGGCTGACACGGCCATCCGCGACAATGCAGGGGCTGCCCTGTGGGCCGACGGCGCCGCCGACCCTGTGTTGCGCAACGTGACGGCGACCGGCAACGGGCGTGATGCCATCGTCCAGAATGGCCTGATGATAGGCGATCGTCTCTGGGAAAATATCGGGCTTCCCTACATTGTTGAACAGACCCTGAGCATTTTCGACGGCGCGTTGTCCATTGAGCCGGGGGTTGAGGTGCGTCTGGCCCAGGAAGCCAATATTTTTGTCTTCTCCGGCAGCCTGTTTGCTATCGGCACGCTCACCCAACCCGTTCGCTTCAGCGGCATCCTTGCACAGCCCGGCGCCTGGGGCGGCATCTACAACGGCAGCGAGAGTGGCTTTTTGGTGTTGCGGCACTGTGACATTGGTTATGGCGGCGCCCACTCCCTGCCGATGTTGAGCCTGCACAAGAGCACAGCCTTTGTCACCAACTGCCGCATCCATCACAGCGCCGGCGCCGGCATCGCGGTGAATACCGGCTTTTCGCAGCCGGTGATCGCGCGCAACCGTATCGAGGCCAATGCCTTTGGCCTGCAAAACAATAGCAGCGGGGTGATTGATGCCCGCAACAACTGGTGGGGCGATGCCAGTGGACCAACCCATACAAGCAATCCGGGCGGCAAAGGCGATGCCGTCAGCGATAATGTGCTTTTTTCTCCCTGGTTACAGAACCCGGAGGAGGCCAGCGCCGCCGGCGGGCTGGTGGTGCAACTGAGCGGGCCGGGCCGCTTTGCGCCGGGCGACACCGAGCAGTACCAGGTCTTCTATGCCAACCTCACCACCCAGCCCATCGAAAATGCAGTGCTGCGCGTGGCGCTGCCCACTCAGGCCGATTATCTGGACAGCACGGGCGGCGGCATTCTCTGGCCGCAGCGCGGCCAACTCTTCTGGCGACTGGGCACCCTGCCGCCGGACACGCAAGGATATGTGGCCGTGCGCGTGCGCTTCCACTGGGGGCTGCCGGATGGGCTGCGGGCAACCGTGGTCGCGCAGTTGAGCGGCAGCAATCTGGCGCCGGCGGCCTTTGACGTGGCGCCCTATCTGAACTACGCGCCGCGCACGATCACGGCGCAGAGCGACCTGACGGCAGAGCAGGTGCAGGCGGAACGCATAGCCTACCCTGAGCTAGATCAGCTCTACACGCAGGCGCACACCGAAGGCTACGTCTTCGGCGGCGCCGTGCAACGTACCGACAGCACCGGCGCCGCCGTTACCCAGATTACGCTGCTACGTTTCCAACCGCAGTTTAGCGCGTTTCTGCTCTGGCGCCAGGAGACCAACATCATGGCGGCGGAGATTGATGGCTCGTCGTTCACTGTGCGCAGAAATGGCCTCTCCCTCCGCTACGACCATCAGACGGGAACTTGGGGCGAGGTCATCGTCAACTCTGCGACAGTGGCAGCAGGTATCAGCTATGAAGAGTGTATGCGCCAATGCATCGCGGAAAAGGCGCCAGGCGAGATCCTGGAGCAACTGGTGAAAGCGGTCAGTGTAACCAAAAAAGCTATCGGCTGTGTCAAAGCGGCTGCCGGCGATGAGGAAGCTGTGCTGGAATGTTCCAAGGTGCTGGAGAAGGCCATCCCTGGTTATGGCATCGGCGTCGAATTGGGCCTCTGTAACGACGATTGCAAGAAATGCACCGGCGACTGCAATGACAAGAATTGCCATTGCTGCAAAGAGGATAAAAAGTTCTGTGACAACAACGATTTCCTTTACGGCAAGTTTGGCATCAGCGTAAAGAAGATCCAGCGCTGCAGCAAGGAGACCGGCCGTTATCTGGCCGCAGAGGTGTATGAGGTCTGCCCTCTCTGTCATAAATGCGTTGATGGGTCAAGCGGCCCTACCTGTGTGGCGCAACGTGCCAATCTGATGCAGGCCAGCGCCGATGCTGCAACAGCCAGGCTTACGCTGGTAGCGGGCGACACCGATCTGCAATGCGACGAGTGCCGGCAGGCCAAAGACCCCAACGAGCTCTTCGGGCCTGAGGGTGACCTGCTGCCCGGACAACTGGTGACCTATACCATCACCTATGAAAACGTCGGCGCCGGCGAGGCATTCGATGTGTTCATTATGGATGAATTGGGCGCGCACTTCGATGCAAGTACACTGAAGATCTACGGGGATGGCGCCTATTCGCCGGGCGCCCGCAGTATCTTCTGGACGGTGGGCGCCCTGGCGCCCAAAGGCCAGCCTGGCTCCACCGGTGTGGTCTCGTTTACCGTCCGTCTCAAGTCAGGCCTGCCCAGTGGCACGGTGATCAGCAACCAGGCCGTCGTCCACTTCCCCAGCGTACCGGAAGAGACGCCGACCAACAGCGTGGTGAACGTCGTCCAGCCTCTGGCTGCAATCCCGCAGCAGTTACAAACCATGGGCGGCCAGCCGGTGAATGTCCTGTTGCAAGGCCGCGACGTGAGCAATACACCGCTCACCTTCACGGTTGCCGACGGGCCACTTTACGGCGCCCTGGCGGGCACGCCACCGGCGCTAACCTACACACCATTCGGTGACTTCACGGGCCTGGATCGCATCCTCTTCACCGTCAGCAACGGCGTCGCCACCAGTCGCCCCGCCGAAGTGACCATCCATGTACAGCCCTCGGCCAACGATACCAAACCGCCTACTGTCCTCTGGACAGCACCGAGCGATGACGAGCACATCGTCCTTGGCCCACTTTCGCCACTGCCCAGCCCCGACGGCCCGCTGTATGCGCCCATGCTCCAAGTGCAGTTTTCTGAGCCTGTCGAGGCTGCCACAGTAACGGCGGACACGGTCCAGGTCAAAGCCGCAAATGGCCGTGCGCTGCCCGTGTTGGTACGCTATGACGGCACGCTTGACCAGGCGGCGATCCTGTTCAGGGAGCCGCTACAGGCGCCCGCCAGCTACACGGTGACGGTGACACAGGGCATCAAGGACCTGAATGGCAACGCAATGACCGCCTACCAATGGCGTTTTCGCACCAAAACAGCGGAGCAGCCGATCTATCTGCCGGCCATTGTACGTTAGGTCCTGATGACCTCCTGTCCTGCAAGTGGTCTTCGCTCAGCGGGCATCGCCGCCGAGTGAAGACCACTCCGCTTGGCAAGACGGCGCCTGCTATTGTCCTGCAAGTTCATAACGCCGCACTTGGACGCCGTGAAAGTCGGCCCTCTCCACCAGTGTACCATGAGCGGCCAACCACTCATCCATCAGATGGCGTTGGTCCCACATCTCGACCTCGCTGCGCAGCACCCAGACATCGCGATAACCTGCGGTCGCCTGCCGCATCTGCCGGTCCACCTCCTGGCGTGCGATCTCATCCGGCTGGCCCCAGTTGGTATAGACGCCCTCCCGCCACGCGCCCAGCCGCTCGTCGCCGCCGGTGAAGGGGCGGGGGCCAAAATCGCTTGTATAGTACTGGTAGGCATAGCGCAAGTGGGGAATTTGGAGGATCAGCAGCGCATCCGGTGAGCGGCGTTCGGCCACATAGCGCACCCCGCTGCGCAGGTCATATTTGGTCGGCAGCGTCTTTTGCTGCCAACCGGCCACCAGCCAGAAGCCCAATACATAAAGCACCAGGGCCACAGCCAGCGCCTTGCCGAGGTCAATGCCCGGCCCCCAGGTGTAGCGCCGCACCACCACCACCCCCAGCCCCAGCAGCAGCATCGCGGCCGGCGCGATCCAGATGGCGTAGCGGTCGGTGAAGATGGGCTGGCGCAGGCTCAACAGGTAAAGGCCCAACACCGGAACGATCAGCCAGCTGATCAGCAGGGCGAAGCGCCGCCAGGGGGCCAAACAGAGCGCGCTGCGCCGGTCCATGTGACAGGATGCAATCTCGCCCAGCCCCAACAGACCCCCCGCGGCCCCCAAAAAGAAGACTGGCGCCATCCAGACCAGGTCGCCCGGCGGCATGAAGCCCCGGCTGTGGTTGTAGAGCAGCGTGCGCGCCATCTCGTCCAGGGGTGTAAAGGAGAAGCCGGTGTGCTGGGTGGTCGCCATCAACAGTTCCCACTGCCAGAGGAGCATGGGCAGGTAGGGCAGCGTCAACCCGGCCAGCGCCGCTCCATAGCCCAGCAGACGGACGCGAGCCGCAGGCCAGGCCAGCACAACCCAGAGCAGATGCAGCGGGATGACCAGGATCAGCAGCAGGTGAGTATACATCCCGACGGTGACAAAGAACCAATAGCCCAGCCAAGGCCGCCAGCCGCCGCGGCGGATGCCGGCCAGCCAACACCAGCTTGCCGCCAGCACCAGCGCGGTGATGATGGTGTACATCTTGCCTTCTTGGCTGTACCAAAGCTGGTAGGGGTTGAAGGCCAGGAAGAGCGCCGCCAGCAGCGCCGCCGGCTCCTGAGCAGTCCCCCTTGGGCGGCTCCCGCCGAGGGGGGGGGCGGTGGACGCCAGATCGCGGGGCGGCGGGCGCAGGGGCAGCAGCCAGCGGCCCACCTGCCAGACCAGCGCCACGGCCAGCGCGCCCGCCATGGCCGAAGGGTAGCGCAGGGCAAACTCGCTCGTCCCTACCAGGCTAAACCAGGGGCGCAACGCGAGGAAGTAAAGCGCCCCATTTTGCCCGGCGCGCACAAACATGGAGAGCGTCTCCGGCAGGTCGCGGGTGGCAAAATAGACAGCATCCACCTCATCGCGCCAGAGGCTCTGTTCGCCTAACCCCTGGACACGCCAGGCGAAGGCCGCCAGCACCAGCAGCGCCAGCAGCAAGGAGGTGCGCCGTTGGCCGCAGGATGGACTCATGGCAGACTGTCGGGCCACTCCGCGTCGTCCATCGTCCGCGGCGGTTCACTGGGCGCCGGCGGGAGCTCCTCCGGCAACACAATCTCCTCTTCCCCCTCTATCAGCTCAAAGCGGCGAGCCTCCTGCTGGCGGAAGAAGAGGCCGGCGATAATGCCGGCTGTAGCAAAAAAGACCAGCGACCCGGCCAGGAACCAGAGCCAGCCTGCCGCGGCCGCGGCGGCGTCGAAGAGCATGGCCGCGGCCAACAGTGTATCTGGGGTAGGCGCCGGCGTGGGGGGGACGATGGGCCGCTGGCCTGCGGGCGCCTCGCCGGGCAAGGAGGCCCCCGGCGCAGGCGTGTTGGTCACGATCACCAGGATCACATTGGGCGTCGGCGATTCGACCGTCGCCGTGATGGCCGGCCCGCCCAAGTCGGCTGTGGGCAGGGGAGAATCCGGCGCTTGGCTTAATGCCGGATCAAAAACCGGCGGCTCAGGCGTGGCAAAAAGGAGCGGGTCGAGCGTTGGCGTCGGCAGCGGCGAGAACAGCATCGCGGCTGCATTGGTGGCCGCGGCGGCGGCCTCCGCGGTCAACGTGACCGGGAAAAAGGCCGGGTCCACAAAGGGCGTCGGCGTTGGGAGCGGTTGGGCCGGGGTGGGCGTCGCCAGCGACGAGATGGCATAGCTGCGCGTCGGCGTCGGTGTAGGCGTCACAGGGGTAAAGGTGGGCGTGGGCGACGGCGTTGCCGTGGGCGGAATGGGCGTCATCGTCGGCGTCCAGGTTGGGATCGGGGTGGGCGTATCCGGCTCATCCGGCTCCTCGGTGGCTGTGGGGGTGGGCGTCGGCGGGAAGCTGGCCGAGGTCGAGGCCAAAGCCGAGACCGAGAAGCCATCGGGCGAGGAACCGGTGTAGACCATTGTGTTGTTGACGACGGTGGGAAAATTGTCGCTGAACTCAAACGGCCCCAACAGCGCAGGCAGCCCGAAGCGTTGCTCCAGCACCGAGTTGGTGATGGTCAATAGGCTGCGCGGCGTGAGCGTATAGGGGAAGCGCAGATCAATGCTCAAGTTTTGTTCGACCAGCACATGATTGGTCAGGGTGACGGCGCCGGTATTGAGGATCGAGAGACAATAGTAGAGCCGGGAACCACGGGGCGCGACCAGCGTCGTGGTCGTGGGGCAGCCGTTGGGGTCCGTGCCCACCGTCTTGGTAAAAAGCACGGTGGTGTTGCCGATGTCCACCGTGGCCGTAGACTGAGAGGACTCCTCCAAGCCGTTGGCGGTGGCCGCGCGATAGGTGACGATATTGGTAAAGGGAGCAACGATATTATTGCGCTGCAACTGGCCCTGTACGCCCAGGCCGGAGAGAGTACCAGAGGTGATCACCAGCCGCGCCCCCGGCAGGAGAGTATAGTTAAAGGAACCGTTGATGTTCAGCGGCGCATCCTGCACGGTGTGGCGGGTGAATGAGATATCGCCGGTGTTGGTCACCGTCAGGCAGAAGGCGGCGGACTGGCCCGACGGGATGCGCAGCGATTGAGCCGCGCCACAGATAGCGGCATCTTGAGAAACCGTCTTGACGACCGAGAGCGAAGGCGATATCAGATCAATGGTCACTGTATCAGACACCGTGGTCTGCGCGCCGGACGCGCGCGCGGTCCAAGTGACAAGCGTGGTCACATCGGTGGTGATCACCTCGCTGACCACCAATCCTTGCGCCACGGTGTTGGCGACAGCGCCGGGGGCAACCGTCATGGAGGAGGTGATTGCCTCTCGCTTGCGCGCCACTTGAATTGTGTGGGACATCAGGGCGGAGCTGCCGATGTTGTGGATGGTGAAGCAGTAGTAGACCGGCGTGTTGGCCCGCACGTAGGCTGTCGCCGAGGCAGCGCAGACGGCGCGGTCCGTGCCGACGGTAGCCGTCAGCGCGAAGCTGGCCGATTGGGCGCTCTCGACAGGCGGATCAGCCTGGGGGTCCGGTGGAAGGGACGGGGCCTCCTGGGCCGCAACCCAAAAGCTCGCCAACAGCAATAGACAGAGCGTCGCCGCAAAGGCCAGCCCCAACTGAATGGCTTTCATTGCCTGTGCTCACCTGTGGAGTCTCCCCCACAGCGCCCACCGGCGCGCTCCCTACGCCAACGCCAGATCAGCCGTCTGTCCTTCTTCGATGAACGCCGCCAGGAGCGCAATGCTCGCCTCCACATCGGCCTTGTGGGCCATTTCCACCGAGCTATGGATATAGCGGGTGGGGATGGAGATGGCGCCTGCCGCTACACCGG
Source organism: Caldilineaceae bacterium (assembly GCA_035574055.1). Lineage (GTDB taxonomy): Bacteria > Chloroflexota > Anaerolineae > Caldilineales > Caldilineaceae > QEUY01. Next base: position 4,083 of record DATLZJ010000366.1, on the reverse strand, counting down.
CATGGACCCGCTGCATCGAACCGGCGTCGGTGCCGCCGCGGGGCAAGATTTCGTGCTGCCACGGAATCTGCCGCCGATCCGCCAGCCCACGCAGATAGGCGACCAGCTTCGGATGGGCAATAAAGGAGCCGTCGAGAATCTTGATGGCCGTGCCCTGCCCCAAGCGGGTGACGTGCTCATGCTCTTTGACGCCAGGGATGTCCACCGCCAGGGTCACGTCCAGCGCAATGCCCACGTCGGGATGGATGTCAAAGGCGCTGGTCAGCGCGCCGCGCAGCCCAACCTCCTCCTGCACCGTGGCGACGGCATAGGTCTCGAAGCCAAAGCGTTGCGCCTGCTGCATGGCCCGGATCATCACATAGAGCGAGATGCGGTCGTCCAGCGCCTTGGCCGAGACACAGTCGCCGATCTCCAGGAAGTCGCGCAGCAGGGTGACAGGGGTGCCGATGGGGACGCGCTCGCGGACTGTTGCGCCGGGCAGTCCCAAGTCCACAAAGAAATCGGGCAGTGTTGGCTGGCGCTTGCGGTCTTCATCGGTGGCGATGTGAGGCGGCTTGATGCCGGGAAAGAGGATGCCGGGTAGGTCGCCGCCCTCGGCGCAGACCAGCACCCGTTGGGCGATCATATTGCGCGGGTCATGGCCGCCCAAGCCCACCAGCCGCAGCCAGCCCTTTTCCGCATCCACATGAGAAACGACAAAGCCGATCTCGTCCATATGGGCGGCAATCATCAGCTTGGGCGCGCCGGGGTTGCGCTTGACTGCCACCAGATTGCCCAGCGCATCCACGCGCAGCTCATCGGCGACCCCGGACAACTCCCGGCGCACCACTGCGCGCAGCCGCTCCTCACGACCGGGGATGCCCGGCGTCTCACATAGTTCCCGCAGCAGCTCCATGCTCATGGCAATTGACTCTAGGCCGGCGATTCAACCGGCAGCAAAGATGGTTAGTAAGAGCAGTTTAACCCGTGGTAGGGGCGCTGTCAAAGCGACCGGGAAAGCAGGGATACGAGAGGAAGCGAGTTGCCGCCCATGCCTTCGCCCCATTTTTGTCCCCATTTTTGTCCCCATTTTTGTCCTTGTGGGCAGGATTGAAAGCGGGTCGGGAGTGCGCGAAGCTCCAAGCCGCCACAAGCGCAATGCGCCCAGGTCTCCCCCCTGGGGAGCTAGTGACAACATTTGGTCATCTCATTTTCAGGAGAACCCGAATGCTCCCGATATCACCTGAGCCGCGGCGAATTGCTGCAACGACCGCTGCGCTGCTCCTGTTTGCCCTGGTTGTTCTTGCCCGTTGGCCCGATGGGGGACGCCCCGCGCAGGCTCGCATACTCTCACAGGAGGCGGCCGCCCCGATTGTCTTCGCCAGCAGCCGCACAGGCAACATGGAGATCTTCTTCATGCACGCCGACGGCAGCAACCCGCTCAACCTGTCCAACAACGCCGCGGCTGACGACCAGCCCGTCTGGTCGCCCGACCGCAGCAAGATCGCCTTTGCCAGCCTGCGAGACAACGACTGGGAGATCTATGTGATGGATGCCAACGGCGGTAATCCCATCCGCCTGACCCATAGTCCCGGCACGGACTTTCTGCCCGCCTGGTCCCCCGATGGAAACAAGATCGCGTTTGTCAGCGCACGCGACGGCAATTTGGAGATCTATGTCATGGACGCCAATGGCGCCAACCAGACTCGGCTCACCAACCATGCCGACAGTGATGAGCAGCCGGCCTGGTCGCCGGACGGCAGCAAGATCGCCTTTGCCAGCCTACGCGACGGCGACTATGAGATCTATGTCATGAACGCGGACGGCAGCAACCCCGTCCCCCTCACCAACAATACAGGAATTACCGACTACCGTCCCGCCTGGTCGCCGGATGGAAACAAAATTCTCTTTGCCACAAATCGCGATGGCCCGAGCAACAACTATGAAATCTATGTGATGGATGCCAATGGCGCCAACCCACTCCGGCTGACCAACAGCGCGGGATTTGACCTGCGTCCAGTGTGGTCGCCGGACGGCAGTAAGATTGCCTTTTTCAGCGACCGCGATGGCGACAACGAGATCTACGTGATGGACGCCAATGGCGCCAACCTACTTCCGCTAACCAATAACAACGTGATAGACCAAAATCCCGACTGGGACCCGGCCGGGCCGTTGATCTCCCCGACGCCGACGAATACACCTACAAATACACCCACCAATACGCCCACAAATACACCCACCAATACGCCTACAAATACACCGACCCACACACCCACGACCACCCCTGCCCCGACGAATACACCCACCTCTACGCCCGACCCCGATCAACCGCCGCCTCCGCCCCCCGTCTACGATGTGTCGAGCAATCCGCCGCTCCCGCCCGACCAGCAGGCCGAGGCGTATCAGCGCCTGAGGGAAAACTCAGAGATCACGCCCACAATACGCGTTGTTGAGGGCGCGGTTACCTTCGCCAGCTTCCAGGTGCCCATCCCGGAGGTGCTAGCGAGCGCCAGTACCGTCACACAGGCAGAGTGGTTTTTGGACGAGTACAACGAGCTGCTGGCGATTGAGAATCCGGAGGCGGAGCTACAGCTCATCCGGCGCTCGGAGGATGGGCTGCACCTCTTCTACCGCCAACTGCACAACGGCATCCCCGTCTTTCCCGGTGAGCTGGCGCTGCACATGGATGCGACGCATGTGCTCAGCCTCAACGGCGGCTATGTGCCCCATATCACCGTGAGCGACATCCCCACCCTCTCCGCCGCCGAGGCCGAGCAGCGGGCGCTGGCGCTCAGTAACGCCGGCGCCACCGTCACCGGCGACACCCAGCTACGCTATGTCGATCTCGGTCTCCTGGGCATCCCAAACGGCGCAACCTATCTAGCTTGGCAGGTGAACATTGCCCAAGGGGACTCCCATACCAAGATCGAGACCATCTACATAGATGCCTTCAACGGCGCGCCGGTTTTCCGCCTGCCGGCGCTCACAGACCTGACAACCGACTACGATCTTGACCTTGAAGACGGCGAAGGCCAATTCAATGATGAGTTGTGTGGTCTGTTTGACGACAACGACATTGACGGCAATGACCTGCCGCCTGATAGTAGGATGGCCGCCGACAATAACAACCGCGTCTACCACTATTGGCGCAACACGTTCGGACGCGATTCCTATGACAACGATGGCGAGCAGATCGAGGTCAATATCAATGTCCAATTCCGGCCCGCTACCCCCGGCGGCCCCAATACGGTCAACGCCTCCTATGGCTGTGACCGCTTCTTCTACTCACTCGGGATGCCGACGTTGGACATCACCGGCCACGAGTTCACCCATGCGGTGGTCAAACATACGGCGGGGCTGATCTATGCCAATGAGTCCGGCGCGCTCAACGAGAGCTATGCCGACATCTTTGGTTATTTTGTAGACCCCAGCAACTTTCTGATCGGCGAGGGCAGCGCGCTCGCCGGGGCGCCGCTGCCCAGAGTGGCCGGCTGCTCCGCTACCCCTGCCCTGCGCGACCTGGGCAACCCGCCTTGTTTTGGGCAGCCTGATCATATGCAGGGCGCCCTCAGCGGCGATGGGATAGGTCTGCGCCCGCCGGTGATAAATGCCAACACGGGCAACGATTTCGGCTCGGTCCATACCAACAGCGGCATCCATAACAAGGCTGCCTTTCTGATCATCCAAGGAGGCGCCCATAACGGCTGGACAATCCGCGGCATCGGACAGTTCAAGGCGCAATGGCTCTTCCACAATGTGCTGGTGCATCGCCTGGTCGGGAACTCCAACTTCCAGGCCGCGCGAGACTTGACCGTTCAGACGGCCATTGACATGGCGAATGCCAACGCACCCCATGACCGCAGCTTCAGCGACTCCAACTTTGTAGGCAACCGTGGCTTAACCCTCACCAAGTATGATGAGGCATGTACGGTTCGTAATGCCTTTGCTGCGGTTGGCATCGGCAGCGGCGACCTCAACTGCGATGGCGAAGAGGATATTGTTGATCCCGACATTGACGGCGACGGAGCGCCGAATGCAAGGGACAATTGCCCCAACGTCTTCAACCCGCTCCAGAACAACGTGGACGGCGACGCCCAGGGCGAC
>DATLZJ010000365.1:0-5571 GCA_035574055.1 Caldilineaceae bacterium | reverse complement strand
CGCCAGCGCGCCGATCACCACCGAGCCGTAGAGATAGAAGCGGCGTAGGGCTGTCTGGGCCTCTGCCGGATGGCGAACGGCCAGTGTGCGCCAGCGCATCCAGTTAATGCGCACCAGCAGCGCGCCTACAAGGGCCTGGGCTATGCCGCTGCCCACGCCTGAGCGCCACCATCCTATGCCCACCGTGCGCTCGCTCATCTCCAGGAGCAAGAGCGCCAGCGTCTCGATGACGCCGCCCACCCCTAGGATGACCAGCGCCAGCCCGACCAGCCCGGCCAGGGTTTGATAGAGCCGGCGCAGGGCGCCCGCCCCGCCTATCTCCGCGCCATAGTCGCCATCTTGGACCAGGATGGTATGAAAGTAGGCTTGGAGCGCCGTCCCTGCGATGACCATCAATAGATCGGCCAGCCATTTGGACGGCCAAATAGGTGTGGATAGGGCCGGCTCGCCCAGGGCCAGCAATGCCAGCCCCTGGAGCAGCTCATAGCTGTAGTACAGGGCATACCCCACCGCTACCAGCGATGCGCCATATAGAAAGAGCTTACGCAGCGCCGAGCGCCGCTCCTCCTCGTCGGCCCGGCGCTGGGCAAAGCCCCAATGGAGCAGGAAGATGGGGGTGGCGACCAAGAGCAGACCGCCGCCCGCAGCCACGGTGTCGCGCACGTAGGTAAAATCCACCACTTCCAGCCAGGCTCGATCCAGCCAAACGGCGGTCAAGGTCTGTAACAGGATATTCAGCGCGACCAGCGCAGCCATAAAGCTAACCAACGCCACGCCGTAGAAGTAGAGCCGGCGCACTACGGTGCGCGCGCTGCTGGCCGGAAGGGTTAGGGTTGCCATCAGTAGAAAAACTCCTGCGCGTTGATCTTCCACTGGCCATCTTCACGTATGACCTCGACCGTCCCTTCGCGGCTCCAGGTGTTGCCCGCGCCAAAGAGACCGCCGCGGCTGTAGGTATCCTGGACAAACGAGACCAGCGCGCGGTCGGGGTCGGTCTCGTCCAGCTCGACGCCGGTGATGCGTAGACGGCTGCTGGTCTGGCTGGCGGCGCGCCCGCTGAAGGGATCATAGCCCATCTGCTCGTCAATCTCTGCCAGGACAGCCTGGCTGTACTGTGCGCGGGCGCGGGTCCGGTCGCCCCGTTGGAAGGCAATAAAGGCATTCTGCACCGGCGTCTCCGGCTCGTTGCCCTCAACATATTCGGCCGCGGCGACGCCTGCGCCGCCGGTGCGCGAGACGGTAATAACGGCGGCGACCGACAACAGCAGCACCACCACAATCACGGTCCAGGTAAATTTATCCAGCTTCATGGTCTTCGCTCTCGTTTCAGCTATCGGGCGGAGCAGCCCCCGGCCCGCGCGTCCGGAAACCTCCTTAGAAAGATCTCCTGCTCAGAGGACGAAGCGGGGATGAGGCCGGTTCCGGCAGGCGCATCTCTATGTCCGGTCCATTTCAAATCGGCGAGGCGCGTGGGGGCGTCCCTGGTGGACGACCGCCCTGGTTGGCTACGCTCCCGGCCGGGCTGAAACCTACCGGCCTGGCTGAAACTCAGTCAGCTCAAAGGTGCCCTGGGTCCGGCCATCCACGAATTTGACCAGAGGATAGGGTGGGGCGACGCCGATCCAGGCGTCGGTGCGGCTGTCGCCGGTATCGAGGCGGACCTTCCATGCGTCGAACGAGCCGGCAGGCACCTGAACCTCCTCCCGGTCTGTCACCGAGATCGTCACCCGGTCGAGCAGGGGAACAACCGGCAAAAAGGAATTGAGCCGCGTGGCGTAGCCTTGCGCCAGGGGCAGGGTGCGCAGGAGCATGAGCAGCGAGCGCTGGTCGCGCACGTCGCTGGGGATATTGACCCGCTCATAGGTGGTGATGTCCAGCTTGTTGGTCAGCTCCAGATCGGCGACGCTGCCGTTGTAGGTGGTGCGGACTTGCTCGGCCCCGCTATCGTCAATGCGGACCAAGGTGGCTGTCGTCGGGCGCAGGCCGGGCAGGCGCATATCTACCACCACGATCTCTTGGGCGCCCTGGGCGGAGATCTCACGGCGCAGGTTCCAGGTTTGGTCATCCAGGCGCGCCAGGTCAAAGCGGGCCGTGCCGGCATAATTGCCGTTGAGGTCCGTCACTCGAAAGGTGCTGCGCTCGCCGTCTTGCCAGGGCGTCTCGCCGACGATCAGCGGCTGAGGGTCGGGCTGGGTGCAGCCGGCCAGCCATAGGAGCAGCACTGCCGCCTGGCAAAGTACACACCAGACGCTCCTGCGGGTAAACCGGATATCTAGATTGGGGCTTAGAACCCTATGCGCCATTTCGTTTCTGTTCCATCCAGGCCAACGCAATCGCCGCCAGCGCCGCCGCGCCATAGGGCAGCGCCTCCTCGTCCATCTGGAAATCCGCCCGATGGAGACCATAGATTTTCTCGCCCCAAGCCGGGCTGTGGACGCCCACCCGGATAAAACAGGCCGGCGCAGCCTGGGCCATAAAGCTGAAGTCTTCTGCCCCCATGCCCTGCTCTGCGACTTTGACCTTTTCGGGGCCGACCAGTTGCTCCAGCGCAGACCAGGCGACTGCCGCCGCCTCCGGCGCGTTGACCGTCGGCGGATAGCCCGTCTGAATACGCAGGTCAAATGAGCCGCCCAGCGCCTCCACCACGCCACAGGCGCGCCGTAGCTCCCGGTGGAGCAACGCGCGGCTCTCTGCGGTAAAGGAGCGGATGGTGCCGGAGAGTTTCACCTCGTCGGGGATGATGTTGTCGGCGGTGCCGCCATGAATGGCGCCGATGGTGATGACGCCCGCATCCAGCGGGTTGAGCCGCCGGCTGACCACCTGATGGATGGCCTGGATCGCGTTGGCGGCCAGCACAATAGGGTCTACAGTCGTATGGGGCCGCGCCGCATGGCCGCCGGAGCCGCGGATGGTGAGGGAAAAGCTGTCGGCGGCAGCCATCATCGGCCCCTCGCGCGTGGCGAGCACCCCCACATCGTGAAAGGGATTGACATGCAGGCCAAAGACTGCATCCACCCCCGCCAGCGCGCCCTCCTCGACCATGCGCATACCGCCCGACTTGCCCTCAGCGTCCTGAGCCTCCTCGCTGGGCTGGAAGAGCAGGCGCACCGAGCCGGGCAGCCGTCCCTGGTCGGCCAGTTCTTTGAGGATCATCGCCGCGCCCAACAACATGGCCGTGTGCGCATCGTGGCCGCAGGCGTGCATGACGCCGGGCCGGGCGCTGGCATACTCGACGCCGCTCGCCTCTTGGATGGGCAGCGCATCCATATCGGCGCGCAGCCCCACCACCGGCCCATCGCTGCCGCGGATATGGCCCACCACCCCGGTCTTGGCGACCTCGGTCTCGGTGGGGATGCCCAGCCCCGTCAGCGTCGCATTGACCAGGCCGGCGGTCCGGTGTTCGTCAAAGGATAACTCCGGATGCCGGTGAATCTCACGCCGCCAGGCGCGCATCTGTTCATGGAGCGCACGGGCGCGCGCCAGCAGCTCGGCAGCACCTATAGGCTTCTGTTCAGTCATAGCGTGTTCGGTCATAGCGTGTTCAGTCATAGAGCCATCCACACCCTTTTGATAACATGCATTGGGGCGCCTTCGTAGCGGCGCCTGCCCCTCGTGGACACCCCCGGCGGGCAGGCATCAGGCGGGCGCCCACCAGGGGCGCCCCTACAGGATCATCGTCAGGTAGGGGCATCCCTGGTGGATGCCCTCGTTGGAAATACCCCTACGGGTAGCGGCGCAGTAGAATGACGGCGTTGTGGCCGCCAAAGCCAAAGCTGTTGCTGAGCGCCACGTTGACCGTCGCCCGCTGCGCCCGGTGGGGCGTATAGTCCAGATCGCACGCCGGGTCGGGGTCATCCAAGTTGATGGTCGGCGGGATGATGCCCTCCTCGATCACCTTGACGCAGATCAGCGCCTCCAGTGCGCCGGCTGCGCCCAGCAGGTGCCCGGTCATGCTCTTGGTGCCGCTGACCTTGACATTATAGGCATGTTCGCCCAACACTTGCTTGATGGCGTCGGTCTCCATCCGGTCGTTAAGCTGGGTGGAGGTGCCGTGGGCGTTGATATAGTCAATTGCCTGGGGCTGCACCCCCAACGCTTGCGCCTTGCGCAGCGCCATTTTCATGGCGTTGATAGCCCCGCGCCCGCTCTCATGGGGGGCGACCATATGATGGGCGTCGGCGCTGGAGCCGTAGCCGACCACCTCGGCATAGATGCGCGCGCCGCGCGCCCTAGCATGGCGCTCCGTCTCCAGGATCAGAATGGCCGCGCCTTCGCTCATCACAAAGCCATCGCGCCCCTTGTCAAAGGGGCGGGAGGCCGCCTGCGGGTTCTCATGGCGCTGGCTCAACGCGCCCATGACCTCGAACCCGGCCACAATCACCGGCACGATGGTCGCCTCGGTTCCGCCGGTGATCATCACGTCGGCGTCGCCGCGGCGCAACGCTTCAAAGGCTTCGCCACAGGCCGCGGTGCCGCTGGCGCACGCGCTGACCACGGCATGGTTGATGCCGTGGACGTTGTGCTCGATGGCGATCTTGCCTGCGGCGCTGTCAATCAGCATGTTGGGCACCATGAAAGGGCTGACACGGCGCAGCCCCTTGCTCTGGGCCACGTCGGCGCCCTCTGCGGTTGCGGTGACCCCGCCCATGGCCGAGCCGACGATCACCCCCACGCGCGCCGGCTCCACTGCGCTCAGGTCAAGCGCGGCGTCGGCGATAGCCTCCTGAGTGGCGGCCAGGGCATATTGGATGGCGGGGTCTAGCCGGCGGGCCTCTTTGCGGTCCATATAGTTGGCTGGGTCAAAATCGCGCACCTCGCCCGCAAAGGTGGTGCGCAGGTCGCCGGCAGCAAATTTGGTGATCCGGTCAATACCGGATTGCCCTGCCACCAGCGCCGCCCAAGTGGTCGCCGTGGTCAACCCCAGCGGCGTCACCGCGCCGAGGCCGGTAATCACCACACGTTCGGGCTGTGCGCCGTTCTGTTCAAATAGGTTCATAGTCGCCTGGCCTTTATGCTCTATACTCTGTTCAGACCTCTATTCTACCACCATCCGGCTTCATCGTGGGCGCGGCCCAAGCCCAGTGGCACGGAATTGGATAACAGGGCCTGGCCCCGCCTGTGGTAAGCTATCCCGCATGGGCACCCACCTCCGCCAAGCTGCCGCGCTGCTGAAGCGCGCCGCCCGCGTCGCCTGCCTGACCGGCGCGGGCGTCAGCGCCGAATCGGGCATCGCCACCTTTCGTGATGCCCAGACCGGCCTCTGGTCCAAGTTCGACCCGCAGCAGCTAGCCTCCCAAGAGGGCTTTGCCGCGGATCCAGGGCTGGTCTGGCGCTGGTATATGGACCGGCTGGCGACGGTGGATACGGTTGCGCCCAACCCCGGTCATTTTGCCCTCGCCGCGCTGGAGGCCCGGCTCCCGGATTTCACCCTGATCACCCAGAATGTGGATGACCTGCACGAGCGCGCTGGCAGCCGGCGGGTGCTGCATCTCCATGGAACCATCGCTCGCTTTCGCTGCAACCGCTGTGACGCGCCCTACTCCCTGCGCGACGCCGACCGCGCCGCGGCAC
>DATLZJ010000364.1:0-2971 GCA_035574055.1 Caldilineaceae bacterium | reverse complement strand
GCCGGCAAAGTCCAGCCGGTCCTCGCCGCCGTAGAAGATATAATCCTTGAGGCTTTGCAACCAGAAGCTGTTGGTCTCCAACTGCTCTTCCAGCGTCGCCAGGGCCTGTGCCCTGACTTTGGTCACATCTTCGGCGGTGGGGCCGTTGCTTTTGAGCTGTTCAATCTGGTCAAAGGTCGCCTCCACCAGCTCATCCACCCGCGCCGGGTCGGTCGCGAAGCTGACGACCACAAAGTAGCTGGGATCGGGCGCATCTTGGGTAAAGGCATAGGCAGCGGATGAATAGACGCCGCCGCGCGCCTCGCGCAGCTCCTCGCGCAGCAGAATATCCAACACCCCAGCCACCGCATTCAGCTCCAGCTTTGCCTGCGCCGTGGGGCTGACCGGGCCGGTGAAGACGATCTGCACGATGCTGCGCTCCCCCTCGCCGGCATAGACGTTGTCGGTGATGACGGTGGTCGGCAACGCCGGAGAGACATCCTGCCAGGTTTCTTCACGCTCGGTCGCCGGCAGCGTGCCCAAATAAGTTTGCGCCAATTGCGTCAGCTCGGCCTCATCAAAGCTTCCAACAAAGACAAAGGTGAAGTCGCTGGCGTCGCTGAAGCGATCCTGGTAGATCTCAAACCCCCGTTCCAGGTCCAGCGCTTCCACTTCCTCCACCGGCAGCGCCCCCCGGCGGATGGTGTCGCCGTAGAGCGCCCGGACATAGGCATCCTCCAGCGCCGCGTTGGGGTCTTGCGCGCGGTTGCGGAGCCGGGTCAGCTCGCGGTTGCGGACGACCTCAAAGGTGGACTCGTCGGCCCGTGGCTGGGTGAAGTAGAGATGGATGAGCTGGAACAACGTCTCCAGGTCGCGCGGCGCGGCGCTGCCCTCGATGCCCTCGGTCAGCTCACGGATATAGGGCACTGCGCTCACCGTCTTGCCCGCCAGCGCCCGGCTCAGCTCTGAGGCTGTGAAAGGACCCACCCCGCTCTCGTCCACAATGGTGTCAATCAGCGCCGCTTCGGGGAAATCCTCATCCGAGACCAGCGATGAGCCGCCGGGGCTAAAGCCGCTGAAGACCACCTCGTCGTCCTTGAAGTCGGTCGGTTTCATCCAGACCTCGACGCCGTTCGCCAACTCGATGATGGTGATGCCAAGGTCAGGTCGCTCGGTTTGGGCGACGATCTCGGCGGGCGCGGGCGGGTTCTCGATGAGCGTCTCGGTTACCTCCTGCTCGACCGGCGGCTCGATCTCCGCGGCCAGCGCGTTCTCCACCGTGGCGGCCAGCTCCTCCTCGGCGGGCAGCGGGGCGTCGGCCTTCTCCGGCCCCGTCACATAGATATAGCGGTTGTCGGTAGCCGCCAGCTCTTCCACATGCTGATTGACCTCGGCCAGGTCAATCGCGGGCAACAGGGCTTCCACCGCTTGGTAGAGATACTCAATGCTGGGGATGGCCTCGCCGACCAGGAAGTGGCGCAGATACTCATCGGCATAGTCGGCGCTGGGCGTGTTTTCCCGCTCGTTATAGGCCTGCTGGTAGAAGTTGAGCAGTTGGGCCTTGGCGCGCGCCAGCTCCGATTCGGTGAAGCCGTAGCGCCGCGCCCGCTCCACCTCGGTCGTGATCGTCTCCAGCGCATCCAGCACCCGGCCATCCGGCGTTTGGGCGAAGACCAGGTCCAGCTCAACGGGGCGCACCAGCGAGCCGGAGCCGGCGCTGGCGGAGAGGAAGGGCGCGTCGGGTTGGCGCTCGATGTCATCCAGCCGCTCATTGAGCATGAGGTAGAAGAGGTCAGTCACCACATCCTCGCGCAGGTCGTCCTGGGTCTGCACCGGCTCGGCAGGGCGGCGGCGGATGAACCAGAGCCGGGTGGTGGTTTCCTCCGGGTCGCTGGCGGTCAGGTACTGAGTTTCGGCGGAGGAAGGCAGGTCATAGGTTGGGCGCGGGGGCGCATCGGGCGGGTTCTCTAGATCGGCGAAATGCTCATGGATGAGGGCTTCGATCTCATCCACGTCGAAGTCGCCCACGGCGATGACCGCCATCAGGTCCGGTCGGTACCACTGCTCATAGAAGCGGCGGATCGCTTCGGGCGGCGCGCTGCGCACCACCTCCACATCGCCGATGGGCCGGCGCTCGGCATAGCGCGAGTCGCCCAGGAGGAAGGGGAGCGTCTGCTCTTGGATGCGCCCAGCGGCAGTCTGCTGGCGCAGCCGCCACTCCTCGACAATGACGCCCCGCTCCGCCTCGATCTCGGCGGGGTCCAGGGTGGCGTAGGCTGCCCAGTCCTCCAGGACTTGGAAGGCTGTGCGCACGGCCTCCGGGTCATCGGTAGGCACCTGGATGGTGTAGACGGTCTCATCGAAGGAGGTATAGGCATTCACATCCGGCCCAAAGGCCATGCCGATACTCTCCAAGAAGTCTACCACGCCCATGCCGGGGAAGTTTTCGGTGCCGTTGAAGAGCATATGCTCCAGAAAATGGGCCAGCCCCTTCTGGTCCTCATCTTCCAGCACCGAGCCGGCGTTGATGGCGAGATAGAGTTCGGCGCGGTTCATCGGTTCGTCGTTGGCGCGAACGTAGTAGGTCAGCCCGTTCTCCAAGACGCCCATGCGCACCGCGGGGTCCACGGGCAGCATTTCGCCTGCGGCGGCAGCGTCGCCAGGCTCATCGGCAGGCGCGGGCGTCTCCTCGGCGGCGGGCGGCATGGCCTCCGGCATTTCCTCCACCGGACGGATCGGCTGGCAACCGCTGAGGGTGAGCAGGAGCGCCAGCAAGAGGGCGAGCCGGCGGTCTCTGAGTCGTTGCAGCAAGGTTTGATGGCTCAAGGGAAACCTCCTGGATGGGTAGCAAGGGCAAAGCGGGCCGGCGCGACAGTCAGGGCTGGCCGGTCGCGAGCGCCGCATCTCTGGTTGGCCGATTGTATTGCCGATTATACCAGGGAAAACGCCGCGTTGGGCAGTGCGGCGTGTTCTGTCTCATCAAATCGAGAAC
>DATLZJ010000363.1:0-3701 GCA_035574055.1 Caldilineaceae bacterium | reverse complement strand
CTCCGGCGGCGCGGCGCCTTCGGGCGCAGTCTCCGGCGCGCCGGCCTCAATCCAGGCGATAATGGTGTCAATCTCACGCTGCGACAGCGGCTCGCCCTCCTTGGGCATCTTCCCCTCGACGATCAGCTCAACCAGATAGCTGCCTTCCGGGTCGCCAGGCTCGATGACGGGGCCATTCTGCGAGCCGGCCAGGGCCGTGCGGTAGCGGGTCAGCTCCAGCCCTTCCTCTGGGTCCTCGGCCCCGTGGCATTCGCCGCAGCGCGCTTCAAAGATCGGCAGCACATGGTCCTGGTAGTTGACCGTTGCCAGGTCAACCGGCGGCATCTCCTCATCGCCGGCATCTTGGCCCTCGCCAGGCTCTGCTGCGGCGGATGGCTCGCCGACGGGCAGGCCGCTTTCGACAACCAGAGCCATGGCGCGCTCGATGGGAATATGGGCAATCTTAGCCTCCGGGTCCACCCAGCCGTAGCTGTTCAACCGCGCCAGCTCCTGGCCGCGCCGCTCCGCCAGCGCGGCCGGCGATGTGTTATCCACCACAGCCGCTGTTACAGGCGCGCCCCCATTGACCAGCGAATCCAGCAGGCGCGACCCCCAAACCACGACAGCCAGCGCCACGCCGGCCACCACAAGCGCAGCGGCGGCCACCCATCCGGCCCAACGCCGCCCACGATGCGGACGACTTTGTTCATTCACGCGTAAGTTCCTTCCCCTTCATGCCTCACCCCTGGGGAGCCACAGTCGGCAAATGGCTATCCATCAGGCCCTCCAAGTGAGGGTCATGGCGCGGCAGCGGCGCTTTGCTCGCCCACTGGCGGATAAACAGCGCCAGCCAGCCGCCCCCCATCGCCATCACAAGCACCGGATCAAGCCAATGCAGATGCAGCTCATCCGGATAAAAGGCCGGCACGATAAGCCAGACCAAGTCTACCAGCCGCGCGACCAGGAGCAGCGCCGCCAGCCAAGCCAGCACAGTCCCCCGGCGCTTGACACGGCGCGACAAGAGCAGCCCCATCGGGACAGCGAAGTGAACCGCGATCAGAACCATGCCGGCGCCGAGCCAACCGCCCTGGCTACGATGATAGTACCAGATCGCTTCCTCAGGGATGTTGGCCGACCAGATGATCAGAAACTGAGAAAACGCGAGATAGGCCCAGAGCATGACAAACCCAAGCAGCAGATTGCCAAGGTGGTTGAATGCCTGAGTTCGCTCCTCGCTCAACGCCTGGGCGTGGTTCATCGCCCTCAGCCCGATCACCGCCACGGCCAGCGCCGCCGTCGCCTGCCCTGCCAAGATCAGCAGACCGTAGATTGAGGAAAACCATTCAGGCTCTAGCGACATCAGCCAGTCATAGGCGGCAAAGGTCACGGTCAACACATAAAGGATCATCCCCACGGCGCTTGTACGGCGCATCCGCCGTGCTAGGCCCGGCTCCCCCGTCCGGTCTTGCTCCACCGACCAACGATTGAGTTGGTACGCCAGACCTAGCCAGATCGCAAAATAGACCACAACGCGACCAATGAAAAAGGGCAGGTTCAGATACGCGGTCTTGTGCTGCAAAAGCTCACTTTCCGCGACATGCGACTCATTGGTCCAGGGATAGAGCGTGGTCAGACCGAAGAGCAGCGGGATGAACAAGACTGCCATCAACGGCAAAGTCATCGCGCCGCTCTCCATCAAGCGGCGGCTCATGGCGCTCCAGCGCCCCCCGACCAGATGATGCAGCATGACCACGCCAAGACAGCCCAGCGCAATGTGCAGCCAAAAGCTGTAGGCCAGCAGATAGGACTGCCAGAACTGCTGGCGGTCCAGTAGGGCGCCAGCGAGGGCCGCGGCCAGGCCCACCACTGCCACAACCAGGCTCAACCGTTGGAGCCGGTTCAACGATGGCCGGACGATAGCCTGCTCGCGCCCGGCGGATAGGGTTGTCTGGCTCACTCTGTCGCCTCCGATTGCTCAGGCGCAGGCAGCGCGTCGGGCGGCGCTTGCGCCGGGTCGGCGTGTTGGCTTAACTGCAAGGCGCGGATGTAGGCCACGATGGCCCAGCGGTCTTCCGGCGGGATGCGCGCCGCATAGCTGGGCATGATGCGGGTGCCGTCGGTAATTGTCTCAAAATAGTAGCCGGGCGACGCCTCGCGCAGCGCCGGGTCATGAAATGAGTCCGGCGTCCTCATGCCATATTCGGTGACGATCCCGTGTCCATCCCCCAGTAGACCGTGGCACGGCGAGCAAAAGATGTTATACCGCTCCTGGCCCCGCTCCAGAATCTCTATGGTCACGGTGAAGGGAAACGTATCAACGAGACGGCCGTTGACGCGCCCGGTATAGAAATGGTCGTCCAGCCGGAGCTGGCCGCGCGCCACCGCCCCCTCCACGGGCGGGCGGCTCGATGCGCCGTCGGCAAAGAAGGCGCTCTCCTCGAACGGCTCAAAGCGAGGCTGATCACGCATCATGAAGGTGCAGCCGGCGGTCAGGCTCAAGCAGAAGAGCAACCCCACCAGCGGCCATCCACGAACTTGGGTCCAGCCGGTCAAGAGAACCATAGCGCCGCTATTTCTCCACCGCTATTGCTCCACTTCCACCACATCGGCAGGTTGGAGCGATTCCAGAAACTGCCGGGTCTTCACCAGGTCGAACTGCGGGTCTTTGGCTTCAACACATAGAAAGAAGCGGTCTTGGGAAGCCAGCCGGAAGCGGGGCGCATTGAAGACCGGGTGATAAAGCTGGGGTAGCCCGTTGCGCAGCAACATGCCCAATGCCGCCGCGCCCGCGGCAAAGAGAATGGTCATCTCAAACGTCACAATGAGAAAAGCCGGCCAACTGTTAAGGGGCCGCCCGCCGATATTCCAGGGATAGTCAATCACCGCGGCGTAGTACTGGAGCGAGAAACCGGCTACCGCGCCGGCGATGCCGCCGAGCAGCACGAGATAGGGCAGCCGGGTCGAGCGCACGCCGAGCGCCTCCGCCAGCCCGGCAACCGGGAATGGGCTATAGGCAGAGAGCTTGCGATAACCCGCCTGGTATGCCTGGCGCGCCTTCTCCAGCAGCACATCCGCGCTCTCAAACTCAGCCATCAGTCCATAGATGGGCCGGTCAGCGCGGACCGAACCGGGCGCTCGCGGCGCTAGGTTCGCAATCGCCGCCGGTGGGCTGGGCGATGTGATCGGCGGCGCCGCTTCGCCGGCAGACGATCCCCCCCCCCCATGCTTCACCGTCTCTGCAAGCAGATGGCGCATCTCGAAAATCGAGATCATGGGCAAGACGCGGACAAACAAGAAGATCAGCGTCAAAAAGAGGCCAATGGTGCCGATGAGGGTCGCTCGGTCCCAGATGGTGCCGGCGTAGATGCCCCAGGCGGACGGCAAGTAATCGCGATGGAGGCTGACCACGATGATGACATATCGTTCCAGCCACATCCCAACATTGACAACCAGGGCGATGATAAAGAGCAGCAGAGGAGTGGTGCGCACCCGTCCTATCCAAAGCGCCTGGGGAACCAGAACGTTGCAGACCATCAGCCCCCAAAAGGCCCACCAATAGGGGCCGAAGGAACGGTTGAACAGCCAGAAGCGTTCCACCGGGTTGCCCGAAAACCAGGCCGTAAACCCCTCGGTCAGGTAGCCGTAGGCGACAAAGAGGCCGGTCGCCAACATCACCTTCGCCATATTATCCAGATGACGTTGGGTGATGAAGTCCTCCAAAT
>DATLZJ010000362.1:0-5015 GCA_035574055.1 Caldilineaceae bacterium | reverse complement strand
TCGCTAAAGTGCGGAGATAGAGAAAGCTTATGGCCGTAGTGACCCGACGTGCACAGGAGCGACAGGAGGCGCGCGTCGCCCACCGCAGACGCTCACGGTTTAGGGTGGCGCCCTATCTTTTTCTGGCGCCTGCACTGATCTGGTACTTGATCTTTCTGGTCTATCCCATGTACCAGTCGCTGGTGATCAGCCTCATGGACTGGGATGGACTTTCGGCGGATATCCGCTTTGTCGGCCTGGATAACTACCGCCGGATTTTCTTCGAGGACGAGATCGCCCGGCTGGCGTTGCGCAACAATCTGCTGTGGACGGCGGGCGTCCTGTTGATCCCGACGGTAATCGGGTTGCTGCTTGCCGTCGCACTAGACCGCAATCTGCGCGGGCAGACGATCTACCGCTCGATCTTCTATGGCCCTGCCGTCTTACCCTTGGTGGCATCGGGCTTAATTTGGGCGTGGATGTATAACCCACAATTTGGATTTGTCAACTATGTGCTGCAACAGGTTGGGCTAGGCCACCTGGCGCGCGGCTGGCTCTCGGTCTTCGAGACGGCGCTGCCGGCCACCTTTGTTACCGCCGTCTGGGGCGGCGTCGGCTTTCCGATGGTGCTCTATCTGGCCGCGCTCCAGGCCATCCCAGCGGAGCAGTACGAGGCCGCGCGCATGGATGGCGCGAATGGCCGCCAGCTCTTCTTTCACATCACGCTGCCGTGGCTGCGCGAGGCGCATGTGATCGTCTTTTCGCTGGCGGTCATCAACTCCTTCAAGACCTTTGACCTGATCTATACCATGACCTACGGCGGGCCAGGGCGTGTGACCCAAGTGCTGGGCACCTGGATGTATTTCAACGCCTTTCAGTATTATCACGCCGGCTACGGCGCGGCCATTGCGTGGGTCATTGCCATGATCACCCTCGTGGTGGCGATCCCGTACATCCAGCGCATGTCGCGCGATTGAGCGCCGCGCCCGCGCGCTGCCGTTGAGTTCGGTTTCAGATGGTAGCTACATCCGTAGATGAGCTTGTAGACAAAAAGCCAGGAAACGATATGACCACCAAATCTGCCAGCATGAAGGCCCAGACGAGGCTCACTAACACCCTGCTCTATCTGATCTTAACGGTGATGGCCGTCGTCTGGCTGGTGCCGCTGGTCATCATCATTCTGACGGCGCTGCGCAGCCAGGGCGATCTGATCGGCAATGGCGTCTTTGCCTGGCCGGAGCGGATCGTCTGGGCCAATTTCGGGCGAGCGTGGGGCATCGGCAACTTTTCCACCTATTTTCGCAACAGCGCCCTGCTGATCGTGGTGAAGGTGCCGTTGGGCATTATCCTCGCTTCGTTGGCCGCCTATCCACTCGCTAAGATGGACTTTCGCTTTCGGACCGTCATCTTTATCTTTTTCCTGCTGGGTCTGGCGATACCCGTCCATGTGACCTTGACGCCGCTGTTGGTGATGATGAAACAGTTGGGCATTGCCGGCCACCTGGCAGCGCTACTGCCGCCCTATGTGGTCTTCGGTCTGCCCTTTCAGATCTTCGTCATGCGCGGTTTTTTCCGCACGGTGCCTTCGGAGCTACTGGAGGCGGCCCGATTGGATGGGGCGTCGGAGTGGGGCATCTTCTGGCGTATTCTCATGCCGCTCTCCACGCCAGCCCTGGCGACGCTCTTTATCATTGATGCGCTTGCCACCTGGAATGAGCTGCTGATCGCGCTGGTGCTGATCAGCGCCACCGAATGGCGCACCGTGCCGGTGGGGCTGCTCCAGTTCCAAGGCCAGTTCTCATCACGCTATACCGAGATGATGGCCGGGGTGCTGATCTCGATCCTCCCTATCATCGTGCTTTATATCTTCTTACAACGCTACATGGTCTCCGGTCTGACGGCCGGCGCCCTCAAGGAATAGAAGGATTCTGATCGTATGGCTGGACAAGCACGCACGCATCTCCCGCGCATCCAGGTTCACCCCAACGGTCGCTTTCTGATGACTGCCGACGGGAAGCCCTTCTTCTGGCTGGCCGATACCGGATGGGAACTCTTCCATCGGCTGACCCGTGATGAGGCGCGCCATTACCTGGCGAACCGTAGCCAGAAGGGGTTCACGGTGATCCAGGCTGTCGTCCTGGCCGAGTTTGATGGGCTGCGGGCGCCCAATGCCTATGGCGCGCTTCCGCTGGCAGACGCCGACCCTACCCGGCCCAACGAAGCCTACTTTGCCTATGTGGACGAGATTGTGCGCATGGCCGCCGATTTCAACCTCTACATCGGGCTGCTGCCCACCTGGGGCGACAAGGTGACGCCCATGTGGGGGCTGGGGCCGGCCATCTTCGATGAGCATAACGCCCGCGCCTATGGCGAATGGTTGGGCCGCCGCTATGCCCAGGATACCAACATCATCTGGATTTTGGGCGGCGACCGGCCGCCGGTGCATGAGGGGCAGGACTGGCGGCCCATCTGGCGGGCCATGGCCGCGGGCATCCGCGCCGGCTGCAATGGCGGCCCTTGTCTGATGACCTACCACCCGCCGGGCGGCATCCACCGCTCCACCTCGCGCACGCTCCACGCCGAGGAATGGCTCGACTTCAATATGATGCAGTCGGGGCACGGCAGCGGCCACGACACGCCGGTGTGGGAGGGGATCGCCTATGACTATGGGCTGTCGCCAACCAAGCCGACGCTGGACGCTGAACCCAACTACGAGGACCATCCGGTCAACCCCTGGCCCAACTGGAACCCGGCCAGCGGCTACTATCGGGACGACGATGTGCGCCGGCAAACCTACCGCTCGGTCTTTGCCGGCGGCTGTGGCGTCACCTACGGCCATCATGCGGTCTGGCAGTTCTGTAGCCCCCGCTTCCAGCCCATCAACCACCCGGACCGCTATTGGTGGGAGGCGATAGACCGCCCCGGCTCGGCCCAGATGGTCCATCTGCGCCGGCTGATGGAAAGCCGCCCGTACTTCAGCCGGGTGCCCGACGACAGCTTGATCGTCTCGGAAAATGGCGACGGCGCCTGTCACCTCTCCGCAACCCGCGACGCTGATGGCCGGTATGCGATGGTCTATTTTCCCGACGCTGTGCGCACCGCAACCATTGACCTGGGCAAAGTCAGCGGGCGTGAGGCGCGCGCCTGGGTCTATGACCCGCACACCGGATTGGCGCAGCACATCGGGGAGTACAGCGACAAAGCGCCGCGCTCGTTCACGATGCCGCTTGAGTGGCATGACTGGGTGCTGGTGCTGGATGACGCCGCAGCCGGCTTCCCAGCGCCGGGTTTGCGCAGCTAGCGGACTGTTAGAGGATTCTCAAAGTAGGCGACATATCAGACACCTTGGTAAGTACCGCTATCCTCGCGCACGTTCTCGCATGGCAGACACGTGCGGCAGGATGCCGCACCTACGATATCGTATCAACAAGCGCGGTGTGTCGCTTTTCCTAGTAGGTGCGGTAGGATACCGCACGTTCTGGCTGACACGCCCGTGCGCGCCCGGCGGACGTCCAATGCCGCACCGGCGATCTTGATATGACGCCTATATTGTTAAAGCTCCCATAGAACAGCTTGCATAGGACAGCGAATGAGCATGTTAGAAAGGATCAAGACCATGCGCGCCGCGATCATGGAGGCCCCACGCGTGATGTCGGTGGGCGAATGGCCGACGCCGCAGCCGGGGCCAGGCGAGGTGCTGGTCTCGGTGGCGGCGGCAGGCATCTGCGCCGGAGATATGTACTTCTACTTGGGCAAGAACCCCTATGCCGTTTACCCCCAAATCGCCGGCCATGAGATCGCTGGGGTGGTGGCCGAACTGGGCGAGGGGGTGAGCGGCCCAGCCCCCGGTACGCCGGTGGTCGTCGAGCCATTTCTAGGCTGCGGCCACTGCTACCCCTGCCGGGTAGGTAAGTCCAACTGCTGCCGGAACCTGCGCATCATCGGCGTCCATATTCCCGGCGGCTATGGCGACTATGTCAAAGCGCCCGCGACCCATGTCCACGTCGTCCCACCCGGCCTCTCGCTCTTCGAGGCCAGCTTTGCCGAGCCGGTGGCGATCGGTGTGCAGGCGTGCCGCCGCGGGGAGGTCGCCGCCGGCGAGGAGGTGCTGATCCTGGGCTGCGGGCCGATTGGGCTGGCGCTGATCGAGGTGGCCCGCGCCCGTGGCGCCCACCCGATCGCCACCGATGTGCTGCCCGACCGGCTGGAGACCGCTGCCCAGTTCGGGGCCGAGACATTGCCTGCCGGCGACCAGCTCCTGCCCCGCATCCTGGAGCGCACCGGCGGCGAGGGGATGCCGGTGGTGATCGAGGCCACGGGCAACCCGCAGGCGATGGAGCAGACGGTCGATCTGGTGGCGGCGGGCGGGCGTATTGTCATCGTCGGGCTGGTCAAGCAGGGGGTGATGGTGAGCCTGCCGGGGCTGGACTTTACCCGTAAGGAGATGACCATTGTCGGCTCGCGCGCCTCGGTCAACTGCTTTCCGGAGGCGCTGTCGCTGCTGGCGAGCGGCCAGATCTCCTATCCCAAGGTCGCCACAGCGCTATCACTCTGGGATGCGCCGGCCATCTTTGCCGATCTGGCCGAGCACCCCGGCAAGCTCCACAAAGCCGTGCTCATGCGTGAAGGATAAACTGAAGATGGACGACCAGGAGATTTTGCAGCAGGCGCAGGCATTGGTCCGCGCCGAGGGGGAGGTCATCGCCGAGGTCGCGGCTCAACTGGATGCCGCCTTTGTGCAGGCGGCGCGGCTGCTCGCCGAGACGACCGGCGTGATCTATGTGACGGGCGCAGGCACATCAGGGGCTATCGCCCGGCGCATGGCGCACCTCTTTGCCACCTGCGGCATGCACGCGTTTTATATCAACAGCGCCGAGGCGCTCCATGGCCCCTCCGCGTCCACCACGGCGGGCGACCTGCTCATTGCTATCTCCAAGGCGGGCAAGAGCGCGGAGATCAACCGGTTTGCTGGTGTGGCGCGCCAGCGGGGCGCCAAGGTGATCAGCTTGACTTGGGAGCCGGCGTCGGAGCTGGCG
>DATLZJ010000361.1:0-8348 GCA_035574055.1 Caldilineaceae bacterium | reverse complement strand
CGCGAGCGCCAATGCGAGAGGGGAGGCCCGCCGGGCCTCCCCTCTCTACATGCAATCTCTACATGCAAGACGTATGCATCCGGCTTCCGGCGGTGGCAGCGCCGGGCCGGCAACGCTGAACCGGCGTGCGGTTAGTCGTTGTGATCGACGGTGGGCGCCTCCAATGTCGCCGGGCGCTTGAAGATCGCCAGGCGGACAGCTGTACGCTCATTGCCTTCGATGTCCACTTCGGTAAAGCTTGGGACGATCACCAGGTCCATTTGATCCTGCTCCAGATAGCCACGCGCAATCGCAATGGCCTTGATCGCCTGGTTGACGGCGCTGGCGCCGATTGCCTGGACCTCCGCATAGCCTTGCTCGCGCATGACACCTGCAATTGCGCCGGCGACGGCCGTTGAGCGGGACTGGGCGGACACTTTGATGAGTTCGGCCATGGAACCTATGCCTCCTATCGCAAATACTGTCTGTCTGAAGCAGCGTCTGCCACTGCTTTGAGTTGCCGCGTCGGCCAATGGTTGTCAATTGATATTGACGAACAACTGACACAATGGATACGCAAATTTCCGCCGCCTGTAAAGTAACTGTGCAAAATACGCCACGGCGGTCGCCCAGGCTAACTCGATCTCCTCCATACCCCTGCGAATATACGCCTGACAAGCCCGTTGAGTAACGTGATTGTAGACGGCATGGCCTACGCGGATTCTATCATAGGTTCTTTCGCAGCAACAACGTAGTTACCAATCTTTGTGCAAAATCTGCAAACGCAGCCGCCTGCCCGCGCGGGCAGGCGGCGATCCGCGTGATAGGTGGCCGGCGTGGCGCTACCGGGCATATTCCACAGCGCGCATCTCGCGAATGACCGTCACCCGGATTTGGCCGGGGTATTGGAGGTTATCCTCGATCTTTTTGGCGATCTCCTTGCTGAGCTGGATCGCAGCCAGGTCATCCACCGCCTCTGGGCGGACGATGACGCGAATCTCGCGACCGGCTTGAATGGCGAAGGTCTGGCTGACGCCCTCAAAGCTGTTGCCGATCTCCTCCAGCTCCGTGACCCGCTTGATGTAGGTCTCGATGCTCTCGCGGCGTGCGCCGGGCCGGGCGCCGCTGATGGCGTCGGCGGCGGCGACGATGACCGCTTCGATGGATTCTGGCTCCACCTCGCCGTGGTGGCTGGCAATGCAGTTCACCACGGTGTCGTTTATCCCATAGCGTTTGGCGATCTCCGCGCCCACAATAGCATGGGGGCCTTCGATCTCGTGGCTAACCGCCTTGCCGATATCATGGAGCAGCCCGCCCAACCGCGCCACCTTGACATTGGCGTGCAGCTCATTGGCGATGATGGCGGCAATGTGGGAGGTCTCGATAGCATGGTAGAGCTGGTTTTGGCCGTAGCTGGTACGGAACTTGAGCCGGCCCAGCAGCTTCAAAATCTCCCGGTGCAGCCCCTGCGTGTTGGTCTCGATGGTCGCCTGCTCACCGGCCTCCAGAATCATGCGGTCAATTTCGTGGCGAGCCTGCTCGACCTCTTTCTCGATGCGGGTTGGATGGATGCGCCCATCGGCCACCAGCTTGCTCAACGCCATCCGCGCGATCTCACGACGAATGGGGTCAAAGCTGCTGATGATGATCGCCTCCGGCGTGTCATCCACCACCAAGTCCACCCCCACAGCCTGCTCGATGGCCCGGATGTTGCGCCCCTGGCGACCGATGATGCGGCCCTTCATCTCGTCGGAGGGCAGGTCCACGCTGCTGACTGCGTTTTCAGAGACATGCTCGCTGGCGATGCGTTCAATCGCCAGCGTAATGATCTCCCGCGCCCGCCGGTCGGCCTCCTCGGAGATTTCAGCCTCCACCGCGCGGATGGTGCGGGCCATCTCCTGGCGGGCTGTCTGCTCGACCCGCTCCAACAGGACTTGCTGCGCCTCCTCTTGCGTCATCTGGGCCACCCGTTGCAGCTCGTTGGTCCATTCTTCCTCCATGGTCGCCAGCTTGGCTGCGCGCTGGTCCAGCTTGCTTTCACGTTGGTTGAGCTTTCGCTCCCGGCTCTCCAACTGCTCCAGCCGGCGCTCGGCGCTGTCCAGCCGGTTTTGCAGCCGCTCCTCGATGCGCTCCAACTCCTTGCGGCGGCGAGCCGTCTCCGCCTCCATCTCGTTGCGCATCTGGACTTGTTCTTCCTTGAGGGCCAGCTCCTGTTGCTTGACCCGTGTGTCGGCCTCGGCCAGGATGCGCTGCGCCTGCTCTTCGGCGCTTTGCACCAACCCCCGCTGGCGCATCTGCTCGGCCCGGACGCCGGCCGCACGCCCCCGCTGGAGAGCGATATAGCCCGCCGCCACAGCGCTGATCAGTGAGCATAACAGGATAAGAATGATTGAAACCCAAAGGTCCATAGGCGGTTCCTTCTTCTGTGAGTTCTTCTTCTGTGAGTCCTTCTTCTGTGACTACGCCGCGTTGTCTTGTCATTTCCATCAATCTGGTCAGCAGGTCGCTGGCGGGCCTGCTGGTACGTTCTGTCCGTATAGAGCATTTCGTCGTTGCACCGGCCGGTACAGACGCCCCGCAAGACCGGCTGTCGAGCGGCGCGCCCGCCAGGCTAATCCGCTGAGATTGCGAGAACCGTGAAACAAAAAATGCGCTGTAGCCAACGCTACAGCGCAAGCGCCACCGGCAGCCAAACGCCGCCAATGCTCTCTTGCTCTAGGAAACGGCTAAGGTTTCCCAGCCTTGCTTGGAACGACCCGGTGGTTGGGCCAGCCCGCGAGGGGCTGCTCAACTGCTAGGCACCGCAGCCTGGACTGGGGCCTCGTCCGGCTCAGGGAGCGCCAGGCGAGGGGGCAGGCCGGCCTTCAGACGGATGAGGTTATCGATTTCGCGCGCAAGGTCTGCGTGTTCGCGCAAGTATTCCTTACTCGACTCGCGGCCTTGTCCAATCAACTCATCGTTGTAGCGGAAGTAGGCGCCGCGCTTGGAGAGAATATCGTACTCTACGCCCAGGTCAATCAGGTCGCCGGTGGTGGAGATGCCCTCATTGTACATGATGTCGAACTCGGCCACGCGGAAGGGCGGCGCCACCTTGTTCTTCTTGACGGTCACACGCGTCCGGCTGCCGATCACTTCGTTGCCTTGCTTGATGGACTCAATGCGGCGCACATCCAGCCGCACCGACGCATAGAACTTCAAGGCCATGCCGCCGGTGGTCGTCTCCGGGTTGCCGAACATGACGCCGATCTTCTGGCGCAACTGATTCGTGAAGATCAGACAGGTGTTGGACGACTTCACCACCCCCGTCAGCTTGCGCAGCGCCTGGCTCATCAAGCGCGCCTGCAAGCCCACATGCGCATCCCCCATCTCCCCCTCGATCTCCGCCCGCGGCACCAACGCCGCCACCGAGTCCACCACCACCACCGCCATCGCCCCGCTGCGCACCAGCGCCTCGGCGATCTCCAACGCCTGCTCGCCTGTGTCCGGCTGGCTGACATAGAGGTTGTTGACATCCACCCCGATGCGCGCCGCATAGGCCGGGTCGAGCGCATGCTCCACGTCTATGAAGCCACACACCCCCCCCTGCCGCTGCGCTTCGGCGATCACGTGCAGGCACAAGGTGGTCTTGCCGGAGGCTTCGGGGCCATAGATTTCGACGATGCGCCCTTTGGGCATTCCGCCCACCCCCAAGGCGATGTCCAGGCTCAGGCTGCCGGTGGGGATCGCTTCCACCGCCAGCCGGCTCGCCTCCCCCAGCTTCATCACCACCCCTTCGCCATACTTCTTGTTGAGGTTGGCGAGGGTCGTCTCCAGCGCCTTTTGCTTGCCCGTTTCCAGCTTGCTCTCTGTTTTGGTCGGTTCCATGGAAATCCCTGCTCCCTTGATGAATCGTTATTCAAGTGGCGGCGATAGCAGGCGCCGTCCGCGAATTTCTGGCCCCAGTATAGTACAAATGTTCTGAAATGTCAACTCACCAGATTTCCAGTTCACACATGAGGGCTGCTATAATTGTGAATAGGGGAGCCAGCCCCCAGAGTAGTACGACACCGCGCTGCTGGAAACCGCACGTTAACATCTATCTGAACTCCATTCGCTGCCACCTGAGCTGAGGGACTGTGTACCGACGTAAGCTGAACCGAGCCTGGGAGACGTTGCGGTCCATGCCGATGCCTGCCATTGCATCCGACCGCCTGGTTGAACTGCACAATGATTTGACCCACTACGACACGGTCATCGCCAACGAGATGCGCGAATACCTCCGGGGGCGCTCGGTCAACCGCAGTAAGTTGGCGGTAGATGTCGAGCTGGAAGAATCCCTCCGCGCGTTCAAGGCCGAAACGCCGGCTGAAGTCGAATGCCGGCGTGAGCTATTACGCTACAAGCGGCGCATTGATGACGTGGTCCGCGAGCTACTGCGCATCAATGATGAGCGCATGATCGCCAAGTAGCCCTGTTCCGCAGGCCCCGCGCCTATGTGCGCCCGCCTGGTTCTCAAGGTTCCGCAAGGTGCCCGCCTACCTGGACTGTACCATCCCGTCTGTACAGTCACAGCTGGCTGAATCAAACCGATACCCATTGTTCGCCGAGTAAATTACCGAGTCACTCGACCCCCTGAATTGAGCGCCCCGCCCGGCGTCCGCTTCGTCGCGCTGGCAGCACCAGCCTATGGCAGCCCCCGGCATCTTGCCCAGACGGCGCTGCCGATTTTTGCCTGCCCTTCTGTTGTCCTTCTTTGCTGTTCTTGCTCTTCAGGAGCCTTACCGTTCAGGAGACGACCATGACACAAAGCCGCTGTGAGTGGGTCAACCCGCAAGACCCGCTCTATTTGCGCTACCACGACGAGGAGTGGGGGGTGCCCGTCCGTGACGACCAGGCGCTCTTTGAGCGGCTCTGCCTGGAGGGGGCGCAGGCCGGCCTTAGCTGGATCACCATTTTACGCAAGCGCGAGAACTACCGGGCTGCCTTCGACCACTTTGCGCCGGAGCGCGTCGCCGGCTACGGCGAGGATAAAGTCGCCGAGCTGCTCCAGAATCCGGGAATCGTCCGCAACCGGGCCAAAATTCATGCTGCCATCCACAACGCGCGCTGCTATCTGGCGCTTCAGACCGAGGTCGGCAGTGTGGCCGGCTACCTGTGGAGCTTCGTCGGCGGGCGCACCCGCCATAATTACTGGCGCAGCCTCGCCGAGATTCCGGCAGTGACGGAGGAATCTAAGGCCATGAGCCAGGCCCTGAGCAAGCGGGGCTTCAAGTTTGTCGGCCCCACCATCTGCTACGCCATGATGCAGGCCGTCGGGATGGTCAACGACCATACGCTCTCGTGCTTCCGCCACGCCGAGCTACGAGACGGGTCGGTGTGAGGTATTCAGCATGAGACGCCGCGCAACCCAAGCATCCGAAAGAACCGCCGTCTACCAACAGCTTCAAGAGATCATCAACAAGCCGGGGTGTCCCATCTGCGGGCTAAGCCAACTCGCCGTGCATACCTACCTGGACATGCTGCTCTGGGAATCGTCTACCGACCTCAATGTGCAGGAGATGCTGGTCGCCTCCGTCGGTTTCTGCGGGCGGCATAGCCGCCAACTGCTCACCTTCGACGGCCAACGCCTGGCTGCAGCCGTTGTCGAGCGGGCCTCACTGCTGGCGGCCCTGCGCCGTCTGCCGGAGCTGGCTGCCCCCAGCGGCGAGCCGCCAGCCCGGTTCTCCTTCGGCAAGGCGCGGCCCAAGGCCAAAGCGCAACCGGCGCGGCCCGACTTGCCCGCCGGTGTCGAGCCTTGTCCCGCCTGTATACGCCAGTGGAGCGAAGAGGCGCGCGGGATTGACATGCTGCTCAAACATCTGGACGAGTTCGCGGAGCCGCTGCTCAATGCCGGCGGGCTGTGTCTCCCCCACTTCGTCCAGGCGGCGCACACGGCAGAGCCGCCTGCACGCGCCACGCTGTTGACCATTGAGCAAACGGTATGGACGGAGCTGGCCGGCCTGCTGGAGGAGTTTATCCGCAAACATATGGAGCACCACCACACCGACCCGATCAGCGACCAGGCCCGCCTGGCCGTAGAGCGCACCATCGCCGCTCTGACCGGCGAGTACCCAGTGCGGTAGACCCGGCGATAGTCTCGCGGTTTCCCTCACAACAAGAGCTTTCCCCGCTCTAATACGACCCGGCCGTCCACATAGACAGCCCCCTCTTGGCGCAGGTCTTTGACAATGTCCCAATGGATGGCCGACTGGTTGTCGCCGCCGCAGTCTGGGTAGGCGCGGCCAAGCGCAATATGAACTGTGCCGCCGATCTTCTCGTCGAAGAGACTATCCTTGCAGAAACGGTTGATGTGAACGTTGGTCCCAAAGGCAAACTCGCCCAGCAAAGATGCGCCGGGGTCGGAGCGCACGATATGCTGCAAGTAGTCGTCGTTGGTCGAGGCGGACGCGGCGACAAGACGGCCGTTGCTCCAAGCGAGGCGGATATCGTGCATGAGCCGCCCGCCCAAGACCCCCGGAAACTCAAAATAGATATGCCCGTTGAGCGTGCTGTTCACCGGCGCGGTGAGAATCTCACCGTCGGGCATGTTGAGCTTACCATCCAGGGCCAGCCATTTGCGACCGGCGACCGAAAAGCGCAGATCGGTCTCCCGCCCCACAATGCGCACCTCACGGCTGCCCTCCAGCTTCCCGGCCATCCTGCGCCACTCCTGCGATGCGCCGGTCCAGTCCATCAGGCAGGCGGCAAAGAACATCTCCATCATCGTTTCCAGGTCGGTCTCGGCCTGCTGGGCAAAGGCGGCGTTGGGCACGCGCACCAGGCACCAGCGGGTCTGTTGCCAGCGTTTGGCTGAAATTTTGCCCAGCGCCGCCTGGTTGGCGGCCAGCACATCGCCCGGAATATCGGCATGTTCATAGAGGTTGTGCGCCCCGCGCAGGCCGATATAAACATCCGCCCATTCCATGCCATACGCCTCGATCTCGGGCGCCCAGTTGACCTGGTCGCTGTTGCCGTATCGCAGCAGCGCGTGGCGCAAGGTCTCGGAGAGGAACTGCACCTGGGGATAAGCGCCGGCCTTGATAACGGCTTCATAGACGCTTTGCACCAGCGGCAGCGTCTCCGGCTCTACCATCGCGATCATGACCCGTTCGCCCGGCTTGACCACAGTGGAGTAGCTCACCAGGAGTTCGCCTAGCTGCTTCCAGCGCCTGTCCATGCTCCGCTCCTCCCCTCGTTCACCGGCCCGGCCACCGCCCGCTACAGCCTCAACCGCGGACTGCCCGCACTTTGTCCATCAACGCACGCACGCGCGCCACATCCACCTCGTTCCAGATATAGCCATCTCGCTTGAAGGTGGTGCCCACCACCGCGCCGTCGGCGATAGCCAGTTGCTCGCCCACATTGGCCGGATTAACCCCAGTGTTGGCAAAGACGGGTGTATCAGGGATCGCCTCCTTGACGAGCCGAAGCGTCGCCGACGAAGTCTCAGCGCCGGCGGTGAGACCAGACACACAAATGGCATCCGGTCGCGCATTGAAGACGGTCGAGCGGGCAATGGCAGCCGTGTCGCGCGCCGCCAGATAGGCCGCTGCCTCCGGCACAATGTTGAAGAGCAGCTTGACATGTTGGCCGTGGACCGCGTGCTGGTGGCGGATTACTGCGCCGCAGTTGGTGTTCCAGAGGCCAAAATCGCTGGCATAGACGCCGGTGAAAATCTCGCGGACAAAGCTCGCGCCCGTAGCAACCGCCAGGTCAATAGAGGCAACCGGGTCCCACAGCACATTGACCCCGAAGGGCGTCCGGATCTCCGGAAGCAGCTCGGTGATCACCCGCGCCATACAGGCCGTGGTGATCGGGTCTACGGTGGTCAAGTAGGGCAGGCTGTACTCATTGGAAAACATCACGGCATCCACGCCGCCCTCCTGCAACGCGCGCAGATCGGCGCGGGCTTGCTCCACAACCCAGGCCAGACCCTTCTCCGCATCGTAGCCGGGATCGCCCGGAAGCGCGTGCAGGTGACACATGGCGATCACTGGCTTCGTCACCCCGAACAGTTCTTCGATCCATCCCATTGCCCCTGTCTCCGTGTTTATGTGGTCTCCGTGTCTATGTGGTCTTTGTGTCTAGCAAGTTGAGCGGCAGGCTCACCCGCGCGGCGGCGCGCTCGCCAGCTCATGCAAATCGTGCATTGTACTCTTGGTCTGTTGATACAGCCGCAGATAGAGCTGATGATAACGCTCATACAGCGCGGCCAGCGCTGGATCCGGCCTCACCACACGTGCGCGCTTCAGCCAGCCCTGGATCGCTGCGGGCCTGTCAAAGAGGCCCACGCCCAGCCCGGCCAGGAAGGCATCGCCGTAGGATGCGCCCAGGACGACCGCCGGCACCGT
>DATLZJ010000360.1:0-2086 GCA_035574055.1 Caldilineaceae bacterium | reverse complement strand
GGGTCAAGGACGGCCCTCCCGCCAGCCGTTTGTCGCGGCGCTATTGGAGGGCGGGCAGACGCTGCTCCGCCAGCCGGCGATCTTGGGTGCAATCGGGCTGATGGCTGTGGTGGGCGGCCTGGCCTATCCCGTCTTTGGAATGATGCCTGCCTTTGCCGAAGAGGTATTAGGCGTGGATGCGGTCGGGTTGGGGATTCTGCTGGCGGCAGGGGCGCTAGGCTCGGTGTTGGGGACGGTGGTGGTGGCGCACTTAGGCCGCCAGCGCCGCGGGCGCACGCTGGCGCTGACCGCCCTGCTGCTGCCCTGCCTGGTCGCGGTCTTTGCGGCCACGCGCCAGCTCTGGAGCAGTAGCTTGCTGCTGGTGGGTATCGGCATCGCGCTGTTGATCCTCCAGAGTCTAGCGATCACGCTGGTGCAGCTTCATATTTTGGACCGGGTGCGTGGCCGGGTGATGAGCATCTACAGCCTGCTCCATGCCGGGTCGGATACAACGGGCAATGTGGTCGTTGGAACGGCGGCGGTGGTGGTGGGGCTGCCGGTGGCGCTGGCGGCAGGCGGGCTGCTGGCGCTGCTCTTCGCCCTGGTCGTCTGGCTCTGGCTGCCGGCCATCCGGCGGCTGGACTAGCGGCGCGGTCGGTGCTATGCCGTTGCGCCAGATTCCGCCCACAGCCACCCCGCTGCGCCTAGAGGAGTGGCGGCAGGGGCTGGGCGCGTCCTCTGCTGCATTGCCGGACTTTACCGCAGCGCTGGCCGCCTATCTTGGCTCTCCCCACCTCTTTTTGGCCGCTTCAGGCCGCACTGCCCTCTACCTGCTTTTCACCGCCCTGCGCGACTTGCCGGCGTTGCGGGGGCGCAGCCAGGTTGTGTTGCCGGCTTACACCTGCCCTGCCGTCGCCAAGGTGGCGCTGGACGCGGGCCTGGCCGTGCGCCTGGTGGACGTTGATCCATGCACCCACGGCTTTGTGGCCGGTGGGCTGGAGCACGCTGTGGAGGAACGGACGCTGGCGGTGGTCTGCGTCCATCCCTTTGGAATGCCACAGCCGGTGGACGAGGCGCTGGCCGCAGCCAGAAGGGCCGGCGCAGTGGTGATCGAGGATGCAGCCCAGTCGCTTGGCGCACGGGCCGCGGGACGGCCTGTCGGCGTACAGGGGGACTTCGGCCTTTTTAGCTTTGGGCCTGGCAAACCGCTTTCGACGGGCGGGGGCGGCCTGGTCTGCACAGCGGACCCAGACTATGCGGCGGCGCTGGCCGCCGCCTGGCAACGGCTGGCCGCGCCGGGCAAGGCGGCGGCCGGTTGGGCGCTGTTCCGGCTAGGGTTATTGAGCCTGGCCTTTCACCCCGCCGGCTGGGGGCTGGCAACCAAGGCCGGCGCGCAGAAGGTGGGCGAGAGCGAGGCCGCATGGGGCTATGCGCTTCGTGGGCTGTCTTCCACCCAGGCGGCGGTGGGGACGCGGCTCTTAGCCAGGTTGGATGAGATCAATGCCCGGCGCCGTACCAACGCTTTGGCCTGGCGGGCGCGCTTACAGGATGCGCCAGGGCTAATCCTGCCGCCGGTCGCAGAAGGAGCGATCTTCCTGCGCTTCCCCCTGGTCCTGAGCGGGGAGGATGGCTCCGGCCCGGCTGACCGCTTGCAGCGCCGGTTGGCGCAGGCCGGGATCGGCGCAGGCCGCATGTATCGCCGCACGCTGGCCGAGATATTCCCGGCGCTTGGCGGCGGCGCCTATCCAGGGGCCGAGCGAATGGCGCGCGGCTTGCTGACCTTGCCTACCAATCACTATGTCCGACCAGAGGACATAGACCGCGGCGCGGCGCTGATCCTGTCCGGCGTGTAGAATCCCACGCCCAGAGCCGAGATCGAGACCCCAGGCTATAGAGAGCAGAGCGGGAGAACGGCTGCCAGTCCTAGAAACCGGCGGCGGGATCGGCAAAGGCGCCTTGTGTTTTTGGGTCTCTATCTTGTACTATATCCTTTAGATGTACGAGCATCGCTAGTAGAGAAACTGTGAGATGCTCTATGCTTGGGCAAGTGGCGGGCCTGCTGTGAGCCGGTCTTGCTGCTCCTAGGACCATCAGCGCCACGCCATGA
>DATLZJ010000359.1:0-2972 GCA_035574055.1 Caldilineaceae bacterium | reverse complement strand
GCAAATACTGGCCGATGGTCATAATATCTACGTCGTGGGCGCGCAAGTCATCCATCACCCGGAGGATCTCATCACGGCTCTCGCCTAGACCGACCATGATGCCCGACTTGGTCAGCGCCAGCGGGTCCATCTCCTTGGCTCGCCGCAGCAGCTCCATACTGCGCGTATACTTGGCCTGGGGCCGCACCGTCCGATAGAGCCGGGGCACCGTTTCGGTGTTATGATTGAGGATTTCCGGCCTGGCCGCCATGACCGTCGCCAGCGCGTCCCAGTTGCCCTTGAAATCGGGGATCAACACCTCGACCGTACAGCCGGGCCGCAGCCGCCGGATCCAACGGATACTCTCGGCAAAGACCCATGCGCCGCCGTCGGCCTGCTCATCGCGGTTGACGCTGGTCAATACTGCATGGTGCAGCCCCATCGCCGCCACACTCTCGCCCACACGCCGCGGCTCATCCGGGTCCAACGGGGAAGGGCGGCCCGTCTTGATCTTACAGAAGCCACAGCTCCGGGTACAGGTGTCGCCCATGAGGAGAAAGGTCGCCGTCCCGCGCCCCCAGCACTCGCCGATGTTGGGGCACATCGCCTCCTCACAGACGGTGTGCAGATGCTTGCCCCGAAAGAGGCCGCGCAGCTCATGATACTTGGGGCTGTCGGCCGCGCGCACGCGCAGCCAGGGCGGACGCCGGCCGCGGGTCAGGCGGCCCAGCTCATCCGGCGCGGGGTCCAACCGGATTGTCCCGAACTCGTTAACACTGATCGTTGCTTGATCCACCGAAAACCTCAGTCCTTCTACTGAATAAGCGCCTGCTGCCCCTCCCGCTCCGCGGCCTGGATCAGGACCGTCGCCGCGGCCAGCCCCAGGTAGAGCCAGAGCAGCACCGTCATATGTGGGTAGGTCATATTGAACCAGTAGTGGTCGAAGATACCGCTCACCATCGCCCCCAACACTGCGCCCGCCAAGCCGAGGAGCAGCGGCTCCAGGCGAGCGTCAAAGCCCCGCCGCCATCCCCCGGCGACGAGCGCAAAGAAGCCGGCCAGGCTCGTCATGAAAGCCGCCAGGCCGACAAAGCCCATGTGCTCGGCAATCACCAGGTAGAGCATACTGACGCCCAGGTACAAGTCAATATCGGGCACGCCCGTAAAGCCCACGCCGAAGAAGGGGTAGCGGCTGATCAAAATGAGGGCATCCTTGTATTCGCCAAAGCGCATTTGTGTCGCCAGGTCCTCACCGGCAAAACCTGCGGCCAGGCGCGCCACATAATCTTGGGTCTGTGGCAGCAGCAAGAGCATGAGCGCGCCCACCGCGCCGATCCAGAGTAGCCGCCGGTACTTGAGCGCCGCCAGCAACCCTAACGCGCTGGCAAAACCCAAGAGCGCCGAGCGGCTGTAGGTCAGATAGAGCGCCAGCACGGCTGTGATCAGCATCAGCGCAGCGAGCCAGCGAGGCACAATGGTCTCCTTGGCGGCAAGCTGGGGCGCGACCAACGAGGCCGCCAGCACCATCATGCCGCCCAACACATTGGGGTCCACGGCTGTGCCGATGGCCCGCATGACGCCGTTCGGGTCATCCTCAATGTAGCGCAGCGCGCCATATCCCCCTGGGTAATCAAAGCGCGCCAGCCGGTCCAGGATGGCGACCGTCCAGGCCTCTGGGATCACATAGAAGAGGACGGCGAGGCCGGCTGCGCCCCACCCGGCCAGCATCAGCCATCGAGTTACCCAGACAACCTCGACGGGCGTGCGCACCGTGTTGACGGCTACAAAATAGAGGCTGATCCCCAGCAGGATTTCAACAAAGCGCCGCGTCACAAAGGTATTGGCAGGGCTGTGGGTCATGCCGAGCGCAAAGCTGAAGAGCGCCAACAGCATGAACATCCCCACCGGCGCGCCCAGCGGCGAGGCGAAAAATCGCCGCTCCTGTCCAATGGCAAGCTTGAGGAGCCAGACGAAGAAGAGCGCGCCCAGCGCCACATCCAGAAAGGTGGGCTTAAAGCCGATGCTGAAGGGCAGGCTGGCAAAGGGCAGGCCAAAGGCCACAGCGATCAAACCGACAAAGCCCCAATGGGTGTCGGCCAGCACCAACGCGCCGCCGACCAACGCGGCCGCAGCGATCAGCGCCAGCAACGGCCCGACAATGCCGATCAGGAGCGCGATGGCCGCCGCGCCCAGCGCAATCAGCCCCATCAGCGCCGCTCGCCGCAGCAGCGGGTCCGGGGAAAATAGGAGCCGTTGCACTTGCTCAAGGCGCGCCTGCATAGCTCTCCTGCACCGCCTCACTCATCTCTGCTGCATCTCCGGGAGGGCGGATGACCTCCACCGCAAAGAGATCAACCGTCTCCCGCCCATCCCTCGTCAATATCCGGGGCAATCCGGCAACGCCGGGATCGTACACCACCAGGTGTAACCGGTGCGGCCCCAGGGCCAATGTCCCTGGAAGCAGTATACCATAACTCGCAACCGCCCCTGTGGTAGAGACTCCCGTGAGGTCGAGGCCGGTCAGGAGCGGTACATCGGTCTGGGCAACCAGATGGCCGGATGGGTGGAGCAGTTGCAGGCTGATCGTTTCGCTGCCGGTAAGCTGCGCCTGGGCAAAGTCCCACGCCAGGTGCACGACCAGAACACCTTGTGGGGTGGAGGTCGGGGAGGCCAGCACGGCGCCGGCCAAGCGCAATCCATTGGTATACTCAGCCTCCGGGCCGCCCACCGTCTGCGGCGGCTGGGTGTAGAGAGAGACCGACCACCGGCTCACCTGGAGAGTCGCCGTCTGCCTGAAATGCTCGGCCAGCGCGGCTTCCGCCACCCCCTGATCATCCCAGCTTGGGTCAGGCTGCGCCGCCAAGACCACCCGCTCCACGCCGTCGCCCGCCAACTGCGCCGCTTCGCGTTGGGCAGCGCTGGCGTCATGGGCCGCCGGCGGCAGCACCAGGTGGGGCGCCTCGCCCCGATAGTAATACCAGAGTGTCGGGTCA
>DATLZJ010000358.1:0-6984 GCA_035574055.1 Caldilineaceae bacterium | reverse complement strand
TCATGGCTGGTCCTGCCGGATTTGAGAATACGCGGGTTCTTGCCTTTCACCTCCTCAGGGGTATAGCCGGTTACCTGGCAGAACTTAGGGTTAACATATTCGATGTCGCCATGCGTATTGGTGATCAGGATCGAGGCGGGGCTTTGCTCCATCGCCCGCGAATACATGCGGAGCCGCTCATCGGCTTGTTTGCGCTCGGTAATATCTCTGGCAATGCCCTGAAACGCCGCCAGCTTGCCTTGGCCGTCATAGATGGGCACATTGCGCAGCTCAAACCAGACCGTGCTGCCGTCCTTGCGGCGTAAAGACAGCTCTACAGGGCGCGCAAGGCCCTGCCCCGGCTGTGCGCCCTGGTCCGTGCGCTGCAAGACGCCGGGGGCGGCAAGCATGGCGGCAAGCGCCGGGTCGCCATAAAGCTCCTCAGGCTTGTAGCCGGTCAGGCGGGTGGCCGATGGGCTGACATAGCTGAGGTGTGGATAGGGCAGAAGCTCATAGCGGAAGATCAGATCCTGGGCATTTTCGGCCAGCAAGCGAAATTGCGCTTCACTCTCGCGCAGCGCCTGCTCGGCCTGCTTGCGCGCGGTGATGTCTACTACAGCAGCACAGAGCGCAGCCTCGCCCTCGAAGTGGATGGGAGCAACGGAGATCGAAACCCACAGGGGGGCGCCATCGCCAAAGCGCCGGGTCTGGAGATCGAACTCGCGGACTTTGCCATCACGCGCCAGCAGATCGAGCAACTGCTGCCGATCCTCCAGGTTCATATATAACTCTTGTATCGGTCGCCCAATCAACTGGCTGACTTTGGCGCGGTGGAGCCGTCCCAACTCGGCGTTGGCGAACAAGATCACGCCATCGCTCATGCGCGTGATCGCCAGGGGGATGGGCAGACGGGCAAGCAGGTCGCGGGCAGGCTGTGGAACGCCTTTAGGCATGGCGTCATGAGAAACAGCGTCTTTAGAAACGCGGCCAGACACAGGAAAGGCTTCTGGGCCATCCTCTGCCTCCTGCCCGCCAGCCTTTACAGGGTGATTTTTCAGCATGGACTTATTTCCAAGCGGCTACCGGCTACGAAAGGCGCATTGACGTTATCAATTTACCCATATTATCTGTGTATAAACTATACATCAAACGTACCGTTCAGGATACTTCCAATTATTGGTCTACGCTGCGACTTTTGTCGTGGGGCACAGCGGGACACAGCAGCGAGATACATGAGCGAAACACATTAGTATGACCATCCAGGCGCGCCAACTGGGCCGGAGGTATTGTGATAGAGATACGGCTCGGCGCTAGGGCGGCGGGCGGCGGCTTTGGCGCGGTAGATACCGTTCGGCCCGGTGAAGGCGATCCAGCCCTGTGCGGACCAGGTGGGGCGGTCATAGGGGCCGCTCAACCAACGGCGGGGCCTTTCCCCTTCTGCCGAGACGATCCACAACCCGCTCGGCGTCAAGTCTTCCGTGGAGGCGGCGACGCTGTAGATGATCTGCTCGCCGTCGGGCGACCAGGCGGGAAAGCGACAGTGGGTCGGGCAGCGTTCGCTGGCGACCCAGAGACTCTCTTCCAAAACGTCATAGACATAGACCAGCCACGTCCCCTCCAGGTCTGACATAAAGGCGATCCGGCTGCCGTCAGGCGACCAGGCGGGAGCGCGCCCTGTCAGCCCCAGATCGTACAGCTCACCCCTGCTGCCGTCCAGCACCCACAGCTCGCCCGACTCGTCCAGCGGCGTACCGGCGGGCGCTTGGCGATAGACGATCAGGCCGCTGGGGTCCACATGCGGCTCCGTTTCATCCAGCTCAGGCGTATTGGTGAGCCGGATCAACTTTTCCTCTTCTGGGATGGTAAAGGTCGTATCAATCTGGTAGGCGTAGAGGTCATAATCTTCGGCGCCACAATTGGACTGGTAGATCACCCACTCGCCGTCCGGCCACCAGGCCGGTTCAGCGGCGTCACACTCGGACAGGTTATAGGTCGGATAGTAGCCGGCGCCGGTCGCGACGGTTAGCACCAGCACGTCGGCGGCGCCCGGCTCGCCTTGGGTCAGGGCCAGCCGCAACGGATACGCCTCTTCTTCCGCCGGCGCAGCCACTGTGAAGCAACTGAAGGCGCTTACCTCCTCAAACCCCATCTCGTAGCGAAGGCCATCCTCATGAAATCCTTCAGGGACTACTTGCTGCAAGACAATCAGGCTATAGCTGCCCGGCTCCGGCGCGGTGTAGGTGGTCAGGAAGGCGCCGCTCTCATCGGTGGCCACGGTCATTTCATCGACGCGATAGCCTTCGTAGAGCCGTTCCTGATAGACGCCCAGTTGCAGCGTTGCATTGGGAGGCAAGGCTGCGCCGGCCAGATTCATGCTGTCGCCGGGTTGGTAGAGGTAGTTGCAGCCGTCGGCGGCAGAGAAGGGGTCAATAGGAGCCGCCGGCCAGTTCTCGAGCATCGGGTAAGGGTCTCCCTGGAACGGCAGCGGCTCCGGCACCGCCAGCACCGTCTCTAGGGAGAGACCCTCCTCAGCGGCGATGTGGACGGTCCAATCGCCGGAGGGCGCGCGCGCATGAAATCTGAGCGCGATGTAGTTGACAGTGCCGGTATACTCATTCTCTGCCTCGTCCACGTAGGTGACCGGCTCGCCGACGGTGTCGTTGCGGAAAAAGATGTCTCCATCAGGATTGGTCACGGTCACCGTGAGCGCGGTTCCTGGGGCGAAACCACAGAGATAGAGATTGGCATAGCGATACTGCAAGTCGTCTTCGTCGAAGACCAGCGACGGCTGCTCCAGCGAGCCGCCAAGCTCGAGACAGAAGCTCAAGTCATCGGGGCTACCGCCTCCGCCGCGGCCGCCGAAGACCAGCACTTCAGGCAGGGTGACCTCGCCTGTCTCTGCGAGGCCAGCGCCCTCGGCCACACGAACCTCGGCGATTAGCTCCGGCCCGAAGTTCTGGCCGTCCGGCCCGCGCAGCCGCCAGAGGCCGCGATACTCCCCCGGCTCGGCGGGCGCGGTTAGGTCCAGCGTGAGGGTAAGGGTCGCGCCGGGAGCCACCTGGGTGCGCAGCCGGGCCGTGCGTGCGCTCCCCATGCGCTCGCCGCTCACAAAGAGCAGCCGGTAGTCGCGGTTCCAGGTACATTCGCCGGTGTTGCGCAGCGTCCACTCGACGGTGAAGGTGGCTTCCGGGGCCAGCGAGCCGGAGGCAGGGTCTAGCTCCTGGCTCACCAGCTCGGCCTCGTCGGTACAACCTTGGGCGGTGGCCGGTCCGGGGAAGGCGGCAGCAGGCCAGGCCAATAGCGTGAGGGCGATGAGGAGCAGCAGGGGCCAGCTTCGGCGTTGCATCGTCTGTTTCTCCTTCCTGCCGGCAGGCATGGGCACAGCCGGAATGATCCTATGGCGATGGCAGCTCGGCCAGGCGCGTTTCGGCCCGTTGCACCATCTCCTCATTGCCATACAGTTCGGCAATCGCCAGCGCCTCCTCGAAGTGAGAGCGGGCGGCATCGGGGTCGTTCTGGCGGGCATAGAGGTCGCCCAGGTCAATTTGGTAGAACGCCTGCCAGCGCGGCGTCACCAGCCTCACCGCCTGCTCGTACAGGGGGATGGCGGCAGCCGGGTCTTGATCGAATTGAGCAGCGATCAGCCCCAGGCGGGCATAGGCATGGCCGACGATGTCGGTGTTGCGGACGGGCGTTTTGTCCCCTTCCGAGGTCTGGCCGGATTCATAAGCGTTGACAATGCTCTGAAACTCGGCGCGCGCCTGCTCCAGCCAGCCATCCGCTTCCGAGTCGGTGGCGTACAGGTAATGGCGCACCAGGAAGACCTGGCCTAATCCAAAGTGGACTTTGAGGGGAATTTCGGCGGCCTCCGGCGCGGGGGTATTCAACGCCTGACGATAGAGCGCCTCGGCCTCGTCCAGCAGCGCGGGGTCTACGCCGCTGCTGCGCCGGGTCTCCAGGTCGCCCAGCGCCAGTTGGTAGGTAGCGCCGGCCATGCCTACCAGGGCGCGGGCAAAGGCCGGCTCAATGGCCAGCGCCCGGTCATAGTGGTCCAACGCCTCTTCCGCATAGATGCTGTCCAGGGTAATGGTCGCCAGGTTCGAGCTGGCGTTGCCCAGCAAGAGATAGATCAGCTCCTTGCCGGCGCTGTCAGGCCAGTTGGGCACGGCCTCGGCGGCGGCGAAATAGTCATACGCCTGCTGGTAATCGTCTACGGCATAGCTTGCCAGCCCCAGCGCGATCAGGGCGAGGGCGCGGGCGCGGGTATTGACGGGATGGTCGGCGATGCCCTCTAGGTCGCGGGAGCGAACGGGGACATTGACGCGCAGGGAGCGGCCCAAGTCGTATGGCCCGACCAGATCGGCGGCCTCGGCAAAGCCGCGGTAGGAGACGTAGAACTCCGGCTGGAGCTGGGCGGTCTGCGAAACGGCGCCGGCATCTGGGGCCGCCTCCTGCACCAGCGCGCCGTAGATCAGTACGTCGGCGCCAAGGGTCGCTGCGGCAGTCTCGGCGGCGGCGGCGCGCGTCTCGCGGTCCGCGCCCTTCACAGGGCAGGTCTGGTCGGGGGAGCGCAGCTCATAGGGCACATCTAGCTCAAGCTCCTCGAAGCCCGCCTCTAGCCGGGCAAAGAGCAGCCGGGCCAGCTCGCGGCCGTCGCCGGTGATGCGGACGCGCCCGTTGATATCTACCTCGACAAAGGGCGCCAGGGCGACGGTGAACTTGGCGTCGTCCATAGGCACCGGAAACCAGCAGCGCAGGCCGGGAATCTCGGTGCGCATCTGTTGATTCAGCTCCGGCACACCCAACAGCGTGCCGAGCGTACCCAAGGCGGCAAGCGCCAGACCCACCAGCCAGCGGGCCTTGCCGAAAATCCAGAGAGAGCGGGTGCGGATCAAGGAGCCTCGAAGTAGGGTGCGTAGGGTGTGCATGGATGGAAGCGCAGGGAACATGTGCTGCGGCCTGTGCCTCTATTGTGCCCCCATTTTGACCTAGATTCAAGTCATATTTCTGCTGCGCTGGATCATGCCTCATGATTTTGCTCAACGCGTACCTTGCGGCACAAGGCAATATCGTCCGGCAAGACAAGGCGCGCGATGCAACTCCAGTGGGAACGTGAATCTATGGACTTGACCGCAGCCCCTCTTCCGAGTAGATTTTCGACACCGGTGTGTCCAAATTGCATAAAGGCGCAGTCTCAGCCGGAGCTTCGCCACGCCATGAGCAAGGAGCCACAATGTACTTCTATTCGCCCGATGAACGAGCTACCAAGACCCTCTTCGGCGATGTCAGCGCGCGCACCTTTTGGGGGGAGAAGATGTTGATTTCGCTGGTGGAGTTACCCGCCGGCTCGGTGGTGCCGCTGC
The DNA here is from genome assembly GCA_035574055.1 of Caldilineaceae bacterium. Taxonomy (GTDB): domain Bacteria; phylum Chloroflexota; class Anaerolineae; order Caldilineales; family Caldilineaceae; genus QEUY01. Next base: position 1,642 of record DATLZJ010000358.1, on the reverse strand, counting down.
ACAGCCATCCCCATGAGCAGGTGGGCATCATGTTGGAAGGGGAGGCCACCTTTACCGTCGGCGGCGAGACGCGCACACTCAAGCCGGGGGATATCTACATCATTCCTGGCGGTGTGGAGCATACCGTGACAACCGGCCCGCAAGACGCCAAGGCGCTCGATGTCTTCAGCCCGGTGCGCGAGGAGTATAAGTACTAGCCTAATATTCAACAGACCGCTGTGAAATGTCTCATGTTTTCGTGAATGGAAAAAAGGTATATCGTGAACAGGAGGAAACGGCCTCACTGTAGGTGCGCTATCTTAGCGCACGCTCTGGTCTGACAGGCACGTGCGGCAGGATGCCGCACCTACGCGCTGCCGCCTGACATGGTGAACAGCAGCGTTCACGAGTTGCGGAGCGAGAACACGCCAGGCTGCGCAGGCCGATGGCGATGAGCGCGCTGTTCATGCTGTCGAATGGCGAAAATCAAAACCGGCGGCCTGGGCAGCCGCCGGTTGCAAGGGCGTCTATTCAATTAGGATTCGATTAGAAGGGGATGTCGGCGTCGGTAAGGTCCATGTCATCGTCGCCGCCGTTGGCCTTGCCGCGGGGGGCGCCGACCGGCTCCTGGCCGAAGCCGCCGCCGGCTGCGGCGTTGTCGCCGCGATCCCCGATAAACCGAATGGTCCGGGCAGTGACTTCCAAGGAAGCCCTAGGATTGCCGTCATTGCCCATGAACGCCCGAGCTTCCTCGATCTCGCCAACAACCAGCACCTGGCGTCCCTTCGTCAAATACTGGCTGGCAACCTCCGCGTCACGGCGCCAGGCGGACACGCGAAACCAGGTGGTCTTCTCTTGCTGCTGACCATCCTGGCTGGTCCAGCGGCGATTGACTGCTAGACTGAAGGTCGTCACCGGCACGCCACTCGGCGTGTAGCGCATCTCGGGATCACTGCCCAAGCGGCCCAATAAAATCACTTGCTGAAACATCGCGGCTACTCCTTTTCTTGAAGGCTCGCAAAACTCTACAGGCACGCAACCAGGTGGTAGCCGGGGCAGGCGCTCGATCCTCAGTCTGAACCTGGGTTGAGGGTCGGCCAGGCTGCGCAGATCGCTTCAGCTTGCCCGGAAACCTGGCTTGTATTGTACTGAGGCTGCCGACCATCTGTCAAATTTGACGACCCCCGCGCGAACATTTGTTCGCTCCCGCCATCGCGGCCTGTGCCGTATTCCGGCAATACAATTAGACGAATCCAGCCCCTCATGCGATACTACCCGTTGCGCGTCTTGCTTTACGCGCTATTTTCGTTCATGTTTCGTTCATGGGCTATCCTATCGAAGGACGTTTTGCGTCCCCGTTCACTTGTCCTGTAAGTTGTCCTGCGGCTCGCTTGTCCTGCGACCCTTGCCCAAGGACAATTCCCGTTCCGGTTATACCAGCCCATCCGCCTGAGTCGAACTGACCATGATCGCACGGAAGACCTTTGAGACGCCACCTCGCCGGGTGGCCCTTTTTGTGACTTGTATGGTAGACATGATCTACCCGGAAGTCGGCATGGCGACCGCCGAGTTGTTGGAGCGGCTCGGCCTGGAAGTCGTCTTCCCCTACGAGCAGACCTGTTGCGGCCAGCCCGCCTTCAACGCCGGCTATCGCGATGAGGCG
>DATLZJ010000357.1:0-4266 GCA_035574055.1 Caldilineaceae bacterium | reverse complement strand
CTCCGCTGTAGGAGCCGGCGCTGCCGTAGCCGCCCTGACCGCCGTAATAGCCCTGGCCGCCATAGTAGTCTTGGCTGTAGTCCTGGCTGCCGTAGTACCCCTGGCCGCCGTAATATTCGGGGCCGCTGTAGTATCCCTGGCTGCCGTAGCCATACCGGCTGGATGGGGAAGCCGAGCTTTTGAAGAAGCGCCCCACCAGGAAGCCAAGCGCCAGCGCGCCCGTCACAAACAACTCAGGCTGGCGTCGCGCCAGGCTCCGCACCTCGCCCATCAACTGGTTGAAATCCTTCTGCTGAAGATAGGTGGAGAAACGCTCCACCTGCTCTGCCGCCGCCTCGGTGTAGCGGGCAATCGTCTCATCCTCGCCATGCAGTTCCTGGCTTGTATGGCGCAAGGCCGTAGCGACGCCCCCCAACCGGTTGGCGGCCTGCATCTTGCGCTCGTCGAGGACCGACACAGCCCGTTCCTTCGCCTGGTGGGTCATCTCGGTGGCCTTCTGCCTGGCCTGGTCAACGGTTTCCGCCACGGCTTGCTTACCCTGCTCCACGGCCTGCCTGCCCTGCTCGCGCGCAGTGGCAATTGTCTCCGAAGAACGGGCCTCGCCGCTCTGGCGCTGCTGATTACTGCCGGTCGTACCAGTTGTGGAAGTTCTGTTCTGCGACTCCATGTCTCAGTCCTTTCGTCATCCGGTTCGCACTGTTTCTGCCGGTCGGCGCCGGCTGCATTGCGCTGATGGTGCGGCGCAAGCTGAGGGTTGTCGTCTGTCGCCTGTATGGGTACAAATCATTGTGATCGTGGTGAGCCGAGCCTGGCTCACGTCTCTCCCAGCATACTGGGCATTGCTTATGCATACTATGTACCTGGATACACCCGCCAGATACAACCGTCGAAGCGCGCGGCCCCGGTGGTTGATGCGCCCGCAAGACGCAGATACCTTGCTTGAGCCATCCCCCCTGGCGTGCTATACTGCCCCCAAGACTAGAGACAGGGGAGGGAAAAAGCGATGAGCGCCGACCGGATACAGAGCTACCGGGGCAAGGTGAACGCCCCGGAATTTCCTGTTGGACTCGACTGGCTGAACACGAACGAGCCGTTGACGTTGGCGGCGCTGCGCGGCAAGATGGTGCTGCTGGAATTCTGGACTTCCGGCTGAATCAACTGCCACCACAATGTCGCGCAGTTGCGCCGACTTCGTGAACGCTATCCGGATACGCTGGTGGTGATTGGCGTCCATTCGGCCAAGTTCCCCAGCGAAAAGCAGACCGAGAATATCCGGGCTGCGGTCATGCGCCACGGCATCCACCATCCGGTGGTCAACGACGCCGAATTTATCATCTGGGACCACTACGCGGTGCGGGCCTGGCCGACGGTGGTGCTGGTGGACCCGGTGGGCAAGGTGGTGGGCCAGCAGGCCGGCGAGATTGACGCAGACGACTTCATCCCTCTCCTCGACGCCATGATCGCCGACTTCGACCGGCAAGGGCTGCTCAACCGTGGCCCTATCCCTGGGCTGGCCCCGGAGACGGCGCCGGGCGGGCTGCTGCGCTACCCGTCCAAGCTCTTGATCCACACCGGCGACCGGCTCTATGTGGCCGATACGGGCCACCACCGGCTGCTGGAGATGCAGCTCAGCCTAGATGGATTCTCCGGTGAGATTGTGCGAGTCTTTGGCGCCGGTGAGCCGGGGCTACGCGATGGGCCGGTGCGCCAGGCCCAGTTCCATGCCCCCCGCGGCCTGGCGCTGCATGGGCCGGTGCTCTATGTGGCCGACACCGAGAACCACGCCGTGCGCGCCGTCAACCTGGTCCATGAGCAGGTTAAGACCGTTGCCGGCACCGGGCGCAAGGGCGTCGGGCGGCGCAATCAGGGCAGCCCAACCGAGATCGATCTGCGCTCGCCGTGGGCGCTGGCCGCGCTGGGCGAGGTTCTCTTTATCGCCATGGCCGGCTCACACCAGATTTGGGTCTTGATCGAGGAGCAACGGTTGGGGGTCTTTGCCGGGAGCGGGGCCGAGGCATTGGTGGATGGCCCCAGGGGAGAGGCTGCCTTTAACCAGCCCAGTGACCTGGCCTATGCGCTCGGCCATCTCTTTGTGGCCGACGCCGAGGCCAGCGCCATTCGAGCGATCAGCTTGGACGGTGATATGCGGGTCTTCACCCTAGTGGGCCAGGGGTTGTTCGAGTTTGGCGATGTGGACGGCAAGGGCGAGATGGTGCGTCTGCAACACCCGACGGGGCTGGCGGTCGCGCTCCCAGACGGGACGGGGGAAGGGCAACCGCCGCTGCTCTACCTGGCCGATAGCTACAACCACAAGATCAAGACCCTGGACCCCACCAGCGGCGAGGTGCGCACGCTGGCGGGCAGCGGCGTCCCCGGTTTGATGGACGGCCCCTTCCTTCATGCCCAGTTCTTTGAGCCGGAGGGGTTGGCGCTGAACGGTCGCCGGCTGTACATTGCCGACACCAACAACCATCAGATTCGGGTGGCAGACCTGGAGAGCCGCACCGTCCGGACGCTGGCTCTTGTCTAACCTGGCTCTTGTATTTTGGCAGCGGACGTGTCTTTCTGGGTTTCGGCGCAGCGCCGGCAAACCATTTGTGCCCGCTCCAAGCGATGAACGGCATCTACATGGCATCCATTGACCCCTCGATTGATCCCTCCATGACCCCAGCGCCGCGCCCGCTGTATGCGACAGGCGACCCGGTGGTCCGGCGGGTTGATCACATTATCATTCGCGTGGACGACGCCGGCTATGACGAGCTGTACTCGTTGTTCACCGATACCCTGCGCCTGCCCAGCCCCTGGCCCCCGACCGAGCATCCGGCCATGCGCAGCGGGGGCGTCTTTGCCGGCAATGTAGACCTGGAGCTGCTCTATGTCCCCGCCGGCTCTGCCGGCGCCAACGCAAATGGCTTTGACCCGGAGTCTTACGCCTACCTGTACGGGGTGGTCTTTGAGGCTTGGGGCGACGATGTCGCTGGTCTGGCGGAACGGGGCATTTCCTATCTGCCTGCGCCTTATGTCAGCGTAGAGCCGGGCAAGCCGCCGGCGACGCTCTGGACAAACTATTTTCTCGGCGCCTTCCTGGGCACAACGCCCTGGTTGCGGGCGCTCTTCGGGCTGAAGAAGCTGGTTCCCGACAAGCTCTGGATGCGCAGCGCAAGCAAGCCGGCGCACCCACGGATGGTGCAGTTCATGTTCAATGAGGTCTACCGGAACGGCGTCGTCTTCATTGTCAAGTACAACCCGAATTGGCGCGACATCAACGCCGAACGGCGCATCAGCGCGACACAACTGGCCGCGCGCGCGGGCGGGGTGCTGGGATTGGTGCGGGTCAAGGAGGTGGTGATCGGTACGACCCAGTTGACCGCCTCCAGCAGCCTTTGGCGGGCGCTCTTGCGCCCGGCGGTCGAGGAGACGGCCCTCTGCTGGCAGGTGGGGGATGGCCCTGCCATCCGTCTGATCGCTGCCGAGCGCGATGGCATCCATCACCTGATCTGGGAGGTGGCCTCGCTGGATAGGGCGCGGGCGGCGCTGGCCGAGTTGGAGATGCTGGGCCATGATTTGGGCGACGAGGTGGCGATTGATCCGGAACGCTGCTTTGGGCTGAATATCCGGTTGGTGGAGGCGGAGCGCGCTGCTGCGACGCCAGGACATGCCACATCAGCAGAGACGCTCAGAAGTATCAGGGCAGAGGATTAGATGGTGGCGACCTTACGAGAGTATTACCGGCCCGCGACCCTAGATGAAGCCATTGCCCTGCTGGCCCGGCGCGACCGGCGGTTGCTGCCGCTGGCCGGCGGCACAACCTTGATCGGCCAGTTGGAAACCGGCGCCCTGCGCGACATTGATGGCGTGGTGGACCTGCAAGGGCTGGGGCTGGAGGCGATCCGGCGGGAGGGCGACCTGCTCCGCATCGGGGCGATGGCAACGCTCAGCACGCTCATCAATGATGAGAACGCAGGCGCGCTCGCCAATGGGCTGCTGCGCCGGGCGGCCCAGGGAGAGGGGCCGGTGAACTTCCGCAATGCCGCGACGGTGGGCGGGCTGGCGGCGCTGGCGGCCTATGACAGTGAGTTCTATGCGGCGCTGCTGGCGCTGGACGCGTCGGTCGCCATCTACAATGGGCGGCGCACGCTCACTGTTCCCCTGGCCCAACTTGGCCCGGTCGAGGGGCTGGTGACCGAGGTGCAGCTTCCGTTGGCCGAGCGGCGGGGCGGGGCGGCGCGTGTGGCGCGCACGCCATCCGACCGCCCGATTGTGGCC
>DATLZJ010000356.1:0-8741 GCA_035574055.1 Caldilineaceae bacterium | reverse complement strand
GAGAGCAGTCTCTGTCCGGCCCGCCTGCCTACTGCGCGGAGGTGATGACTCATGCTGCAATACATTCTGCGCCGGATTCTGTACATGATCCCGACGCTCTTTGTGATCTCCATGCTGTCGTTTGCGATCATCCAGCTTCCGCCGGGCGACTATCTGACCTCCTATGTAGCGACTTTGCGCGCCCAGGGGGATCAGGTGGACGCGCGCGAGATGGAGGTGCTGCGCGAGCGCTATGGGCTGAACCAGCCGGTCTATGTCCAGTATTTCAAATGGATCTCGGGCATTTTGCTGCGGGGCGACTGGGGCCAATCATTTGAATGGAAAAAACCGGTCAAAGAGTTGATATGGGAGCGTATCGCCTTGACGATGGCGATCTCCGGTTGCGCGTTGCTGGTCAGTTGGTTTATCGCCATCCCTATTGGGGTGTATTCGGCTACCCACCAATATTCACTGCTGGATTATGCGCTTTCGCTCTTCAGCTTTGTTGGGCTAGGGACGCCGGGCTTTCTGCTGGCGTTGATCGTGATGTATATCGCCCAGTCCCAGTTGGGGATCAACGTCGGCGGGCTGTTTTCGCAAGAGTATGTGTTGGCCCCCTGGAGTTGGGCCAAGTTTGTTGATATGCTGAAGCATATCTGGCTCCCGCTGATCATTGTGGCCGTCGGCAGCACCGCCACTAACATCCGCATCACACGGGCGAACCTGCTCGACGAGCTGAACAAGCCCTATGTAGAGACGGCCAGGGCAAAGGGGTTGAAGGAGGGAAAGCTGATCTGGAAGTACCCTGTACGGGTCGCCCTGAATCCCTTCTTCAGCACCGTCGGCTGGTCGCTTGCCAGCCTGATCTCCGGCGCGACGTTGGTGGCCGTCGTCTTGGGGTTGCAGACCGAAGGGCCAATGTTGCTGCGGGCGTTGATTTCGCAAGATATGTACCTGGCGGGCAGCTTCATCCTGTTGTTGAGCACGTTGACGGTGGTGGGCACCCTCATCTCCGATATCTTGCTGGCGGTTGTAGACCCACGCATCCGGCTGCACTAGCCGCCCATAACCGTGCAGCAAGCCGGGCCAGGTAGGAGGGCCGTGTAGGAGAAATGACCATGGAATCTGTGGAACGACGTTGGTACGATGATATCCATGCCGATGCGCAGGCAGAAGCGGACGCCGAGGGGGCATTGATAGATGAGGAGGCGGCCAAAGAAGAGAAGGTCTATGTCGCTTCCTACGCCAAGCTCATGTGGTGGCGCTTTTTGCGCCATCGCATGGCTGTGGTCAGCGCCGTGATCATTTTTGCGCTCTACGGGGTGGCCGCGTTTGCCGAGGTGGTTGCCCCGTATGACCCGGAGGCGACCTTTGTCCGCTATAAGCACTCGCCGCCCACGCGCATCCACATCATTGACGACGAGGGCAATTTGCGCCGCCCATTCATCTACCATTTGGCGCGCGAGCGCGATCCAGAGACTTTGCGCAGCGTCTACGTCGAGGATCGCAGCGTGATCTATCCCATCCGCTTCTTCGTACAGGGGCCGGAGTACAAGCTGTGGGGGCGCTGGCCGATGAACCTCCACCTCTTTGGGCTGGACGTTGACCGCGAAGAACAGGGGATCTTTTTGCTTGGCGCGGACCGGCTGGGGCGTGATGTCTTCTCGCGCATGTGCTATGGCGCGCGCATCTCCTTGACCATCGGCCTGGCGAGCATTGCCATCAGTCTGGTCCTGGGCATCGTGCTGGGCGGCCTGTCCGGCTATTACGGCGGCACGGTGGACAACGCCATCCAGCGGCTGATCGAGTTCATCCGCTCGGTGCCGGAGATTCCGCTGGTCATGGGCTTGGCGGCGGCCATTCCGACCACCTGGTCTGTGGTGCAACTCTACTTTGGGGTCACGCTGGTTCTATCGTTGATCGGGTGGACCGGGCTGGCGCGTGTGGTGCGGGGGCGCTTCCTGAGCCTGCGCGAGGAGGATTTTGTGATGGCGGCGCGGCTGGCCGGGGCGAGCGAGCGGCGCATCATCTTCCGGCACATGCTGCCCTCCTTTGCCAGCCACATCATCGCTTCCTTGACGCTCTCCATTCCGGCCATTATTCTCGCCGAGACCGGGTTGAGTTTTATTGGGCTTGGCCTGCGGCCGCCGGCCATCAGTTGGGGGGTGCTGCTGCAAGAGGCGCAAAATATCGCTTCGGTGTCGTTGGCGCCGTGGGTGCTGACGCCGGGGATTGCCGTGGTGCTCACGGTGCTGGCTTTTAACTTCTTGGGCGACGGCATCCGCGATGCGGCGGACCCATATGCCAAATAGTCGCCAGGCCGGCGGCCCCTGTCCATTTGCGTGAGTCTATGAGGAAGGAATCAACATGGCGACAAGCGTCCTGGCGGGCGGCCAGGTAGGGAGTCAGGTAGAGACGGCGCTTCAGCGCCAGCCCATGCTGTTGGAGGTCAAGAACCTCAAGACCTATTTCTTTCTGGACCAGGGGGTGGTGCGTGCCGTGGACGGTGTGGATTTTTCGGTGCGCCGCGGGCAGACGGTGGGGCTGGTGGGGGAGAGCGGCTGTGGCAAGTCGGTGCTTGCCCGCTCGATCTTGCGCATTGTCCCTTCCCGCGGCAAGATCGTGGATGGGCAGATTCTCTTTCACCAACCGCTGGATGAGTCTCCCCGCCCTGTCGCGAGCGCCAATGGATCGGCGACGACCATCGATCTGGTCAAGCTAGACCCTATGGGCGATCAGATGCGCAGCATTCGCGGGGCGGAAATCTCGATGGTCTTCCAGGAGCCAATGACTTCACTCAGCCCGGTGCATACCATCGGCAACCAGATCATCGAGGCAATCATGCTCCACCAGGAGGTGAGCAAGGAGCAGGCGCGCCGGCAAGCGATTGAGATGCTGGCGCGGGTCAACATGCCCCAGCCTCAGCGCACCCTGGACCGCTATCCTCATCAGCTCAGCGGCGGGATGCGCCAGCGCGCCATGATCGCCATGGCCCTCTCCTGCCGCCCTAGTCTGCTGATCGCCGACGAGCCGACCACGGCGCTGGATGTGACTACCCAGGCACAGATTCTCACGCTCATGCGTGACCTCCAGCGCGATTTCGGCATGGCGATTATCTTTATCACCCACGATTTAGGCGTGATTGCCCAAATGGTGGATTATGTGGTAGTTATGTACTTGGGGCAGGTTGTTGAGATGGCCGACGTGGATAGCATCTTCTACGACCCGAAGCACCCCTATACCCAGTCGTTGCTGCGTTCCATCCCCCGGCTTGGCCGCAAGTCGGCTGAGGGCGCCAGCGGACGGCTGGCGGCGATTCGCGGTTCCGTTCCCGATCCCTATTCGATCCCCACCGGTTGCCCGTTCCATCCACGTTGTCGCATGGCCATCCGGGGCGTGTGCAATGTGAAGGACCCCCCGTTCCTGGAGCTGGCGCCAGGGCGCAAAGTGCGGTGTGTGCTGTATGAATGAGACCCTAGAGATCCCAACTGCCCACCTGGACTACCAACTGCGTGACGGTTTTATTGACCACTGGCTTGTGGCGGGGCCACTGGCCGTGCCCGTTACTGACTTGGCCCGTTTCCGCGGGCCGGATTTCAAGGCCCAGATCGCGCGCGCCATGTTCCGAGCCGAATCCGGCATCACCCAGCCGCCGGCAGAGCGCGCCTCCTTTGAGCTGGCCGTAGGGGACCAAGCGCCCCAACGACTCACCTGGCAGGTGGTCCGTTGCGCCGAGGATCACTTTGTTGACCTTAGCGGCTTCTACCACACTTGCCACTATCTCTGCGCCTGGGCCTATGCCCAAGTCGTTGCGCCTGTAACTCTCCAGACCGAGTTGGCGCTGACCACCAACGGCCCTGCGGATGTTTGGCTCAACGGCGAGCATGTCCATCGCCACACCCACTTCCACCACCAGATCCCCCAGACCGTGCGCTTCACGGCCAAGATTTGTGAGGGCACCAATGAAATTCTGGTGCGGTTTGAGGGGGTGGCGGTGCGCGAGTGCCCCTTTGCCATGGCCTTGCAGATCGCCAATGCAGGCCAAGCCGGGTATCCTGCCGGGGAAGCCTACCGGGTGGCGCTGCCGACTACGCTGGAGCCGGTGGCCCGCCGCCAAAAGCTGGCGGAGCTGATGGAACACGCCTACCTGATGCGCGATGTCTACCATCGCGATGATAAGCTGGAGGTGCGCTGGCCTCAAGACATGAAGCTGGTGGGCGACCTGACGGCCCGCTTGCAGACGCCTGCCGGGCGCATCTACGCCGAGGGGCAGCCGTTGGTGCGCGGCGGCACCGTCCATAGCCTGGGGCCGGTCTATAACGCGCCCGATGGGGTCTATGAAGTCTTGCTCATGCCCAAGCCGGAGGAGTATTACCTGCACGATATGCGCGTGCAGCACCGGCTGCCGCTGCGCATCTCCAACAACAAGTATTCGCAGGGCTACTATGGCACCTTTGAGCAGCGCCGCCGGGAGGCGTTGGAAGACGCCGCCCGGCGCAACGTCAACGTCTACTCGGAGATCGCTAAGATGGCCCTGGGCGAGTGGTCCAAGGTCAAGGTGGAGGTGATCGAGCAGGCGATTGAGAACATCAACAACCGGGCCGATTGTAGTGACTTCTATCTGGTTGGGCTGCTTGGGATGCTCCATCGCTTTGGCGGCGACCCCTCCTTCCCCAAAGAGGTAGAGTTTGTCTTGGCCGACTGCGCGCTGAACTTCAAATATTGGATGGACGAGCCGGGCGAAGACGCCATGTGCTATTGGAGCGAGAACCACCAGATTTTGTTCCATGCCTGCGAGGTTCTGGCCGGCCAGCTCTATCCCGACCGCATGTTCAGCAATGTGGGCGAAACGGGGGCGTGGCACCGGCAGAAGGGCGAGCGTATGGCCCTGGCCTGGCTCAGGAAGCGGGCGGCGGGCGGCTTCCGCGAGTGGGACTCCAACACCTATTTCGAGGAGGATGTGCTGGCGCTCGCGCATCTGGCCGACCTGGCGGAGAACGTTGAGGTCGCCGAGATGGCTGCGGTGGTGCTGGACAAGCTGCTCTTTACCCTGGCCGTCAACTCCTACAAGGGCGTCTTTGGCTCGACCCACGGTCGCACCTACACGCCTTACATTCGCGGCGGGCGCTTTGAGCCGACTTCCGGGATCGGTCGGTTGATGTGGGGCATGGGCGTTTTCAATGACCGCATCTTGGGCACGGTGAGCCTCGCCTGCGCGACGGGGTACCAGATGCCGGAGCTGATCGCCGCCATCGCCCTGGACCAGCCGGAGGAGATGTGGAACCGAGAGCGCCACGCAGGCGAGATGGAGGAGGCAGTGGACCGCGACAGCGGCCCGTGGGAAGTCAACAAAGTCACCTACAAGACGCCTGACTACATGCTCTGCTCCGCACAGGATTACCGGCCCGGCGAGGCAGGCTATCAGCAGCATATCTGGCAGGCGACCTTGGGACCGGATGCCGTTGTCTTTGTGACCCACCCGGCTTGCTCTGCCGACGATAATTGCCACCGGCCCAACTTTTGGCACGGCAACCGCATTTTGCCGCGCGTGGCTCAGTGGAAAGATGTGCTGATGGCCGTCCATCGCCTGCCCGCCGAGGACTGGATGGGCTTTACCCATGCCTATTTCCCGGTGGCTGCCTTTGATGAGACCGAGATCAAGGACGGCTGGGCCTTTGCGCGCAAGGGCAATGGCTATCTGGCGCTCACGGCGGCCCAGGGGCTGGAGCTGATCACTGCCGGGCGCACTGCCTATCGGGAGCTGCGCTCTTGGGGGCGCAACAACATCTGGCTCTGCCAAATGGGGCGCGCCGCCCTGGACGGCAGCTTTGCCGACTTCAAGGCCAAGGTGCTGGCGCTGGAAGTCGCCTTTGAAGCCACCAGCCTGCGCTTCCTGTCGTTGCGCAATGAGGTCGTGGCCTTTGGCTGGGAGGGGCCGCTGCTGGTCAATGGCGCGGTCCAGCCGCTGGCAGGCTTTCCGCACTACGACAACCCCTATTGCTATGCCGAGCTTCCCGCCCAGGTGATGGAGCTCCGGTATCGAGACAACGCCATGCGTCTGGTCTTCAGCGAGCGGTAGGCCGCGCCGGGAGGGCAGGCGGTGTCTTGGCGGGCGAATTGCTAGACAATTTTCACAGACTGTTTTGGGCAGACTGTTGGTATGGATATAGAGACAATTGATCACCTGTTGACCACCACCCGCTCGGTGCGCAAGCGGTTGGACCTGACGCGAGCGGTCGAGCCGGAGGTGATCCAACGTTGCATAGAGATCGCGATCCAGGCGCCCACTGCCTCCAATCGCCAGAACTGGCGCTTTGTGGTGGTGACCGACCCGGAGAAGCGCCAGGCGATTGGCAGCTACTATCGCCAATCCTTCCAGAGCTACCTGCGCCGCGCCAAGCCCTTCAGCGAGCAGTTTCCGGCAGATGACCCGCGCGTCCTCCGGGCGCGGAAGGTGACGGAGTCTTCGATGTATCTTGCACGCCACCTGCATGAGGCGCCGGTCCACATTATTCCCTGTGTGGAGGGGCGGGTGGAGAACGGCACGGTGGCTGCGCAGGCGGCGCTCTATGGCTCGATCTTGCCTGCTGCATGGTCGCTCATGCTGGCGCTGCGCGCCCGCGGGCTTGGCTCGGCCTGGACTACTCTCCACCTGGCCTATGAGCGGGACGTAGCCGAGCTTTTGGGCATCCCGGAGGGCATAACCCAAGCGGCGCTCCTGCCCGTCGCCTATTACACCGGCGAGGACTTTCGACCGGCCCGGCGCATCCCGGCGCGTGAAGTGACATATTGGAATGAATGGGGGGCTACTCGTTAGCCGGCGAGCCTTTCGCAAACGAGCTGCCGCCCGATGCGCCGTTCGTTCATGATCCACTTCCGATGGCTAGAGGCGCCTAGAAGGAGTCTGCATGTCCACCCCGATTAAAATTGCTGTGGTCGGCGCAGGGAGCGCCACTTTTTCGCTCGGCCTGGTGAAAGACCTGTCGCTGACGCCCAGCCTGGCGGGCAGTATGGTTCATTTCATGGACATTGACGGCGAACGGCTGGCGATGATCCACCGGCTCGCCCAACGCTACTGCAACGAGCTGGGGCAAGACCTCCAAATTGACAGCACCGGCGACTTGCACACAGCCCTGCAAGATGCGGACTTTGTGATCAACACCGCCTCGGCCAGCAGCCACCATCATCAGCGGGCCGTGCGCGAGCTGACTGCTAAGTTCGGCTATTACTACGGCGGGGTCAACTTGGGCAGCTACGCCAACCTCAAGCTCATGATGGGGGTGGCGCGCGCCATGGAGCAGGTCTGCCCAGACGCGTGGCTGATCCAGTCAGGCAATCCGGTCTTCGAAGGTTGCACGCTCATGACCCGCGAGACGAGCATCAAGGTCTGTGGGCTGTGCCACGGCCACTATGGCGTCTATACCGTGGCGCGTGTGCTTGGGCTGGACGTGCAGGGCACGGTTGAGGGCGACCCCCATCTGAACTGGCAGGCGCCAGGGCTGAACCACAACATCTGGCTGACCCATTTTTACTATAAGGGCGAGGATATGTACCCGCGGCTGGATGAGTGGATCGCCGCTGAGGGCGAACACTACTGGCGCACCCATATCGCCGAGCGCACCCACGATATCCAGATGTCGCGCGGGGCGATCCACCAATATCAGATGTACGGGCTGATGCCGATTGGCGACTCGCCGCGACGGGGCGGCTGGTGGTATCACACCGACATTGACACCAAGAAGTTCTGGTTCGGCGAGCCGTGGGGCGGCCCGGACACTGAGCTGGCCCGGCCCTACTTTGTGGAAAACCTGGAGAAGCGCATCGCCGAGATGAAGCGCATTGCCAATGACCCCAAGGCCAGCGTCGTCGCAACCTTTGGCGCAGAGAAGACGCGCGAGCAGCAGGTGCCGATCATTGATGCGCTGGTCAACGACAACCGGGGCCATTTCCAGGTAAACGTCCCCAACCGCGGCGCGTTGGAAGGGGTGCCGGACAACGTGGTGGTCGAGGTGCCGGCGATCATTGACAAGAAGGGCATCCAGCCCCTTCGCGTGGGCCGCCTGCCCGACAAGATCCTCTATGAGCAGATTCTGCCTGAATGGCTGGATATGGAGCGTGAGCTGACCGCCTTCCAGCAGGGCGACCGCTCGATGTTGCTCTGGAGCGTGCTCAACAGCCCCCAGACCCGTTCCTATAACCAGGCCGTGGACGTGCTGGAGGCGCTGCTGGAGATGGAGGGCATGGAGGGGGTGCGCGAGCATTACCAATGGCCGGAGCGCAGCAGCCTGCTGGCCCAGGCGGTGCGCCTGCCGGAGCGAGTTTAGAAACCAGCCTGGGGAAGCAGAGGCAGGCGTTTTGACAAAACAGGCAAGCGATTTACCCAAGCCGTAGGTGCGATACCCTTATCGCATGGGCGCATCCTGCCGGAACGTGCGGCAGGATGCCGCACCTACTGTCCCCTTGCCGGTTTCAGCGAGGAGGTTCGTATGGCGACAGCGACCCTAGAGCGAGTTGCCTGCCCGGTAGGCCACATTGACGATGCAGCCTCGCTTGCACGCGTCCTGGCCGCGCTGGGTGAGCTGCACGGGCCGGAGTACCGCTTTGACGTGACGCGCTGGCAGGGGGAGTCACTGCTTGCCGGTCTCCCTGACCGGGTGCGCACCTGTTTCGTCGTCCAGGCAAGCGATGCAACGGTAGCCGGAGAGGCGGGCGAGCGCATCCGCGGTCTGCCGCCGGGCGGCCCTTATGCAACCGGCGAGAAC